>JAQBWG010000019.1 GCA_027625225.1 Chloroflexota bacterium
CGTTACCGCCCTGCGTCGTTGCGGTTCCATCCCGCCCCGCCAGAGTGTTGCCACCACCGCCGCCACCGCCGCCAACTATCAGTAAGGTGCCGCTATTTAGGGCTCCCGTTCTCCAAACGAATGTCCCGCCACCACCACCACCACCGCCAAGAGAAGAACCGTTGAAGCCAGCTGTTCCAGGACGAACTGAAATCGCGTCCCCAGGGGTAACGGAAAAATCGCCCTCGACGAGCGCTCCTTTTCCACCCAATTTGCCGGATGCTGCACCGGAGCGGCCGCCGGTTGCGCCAATCGCACGGATGCGAATAGTAGTGACGCCGGAAGGCACGGTAAAGGTTTGGGTGCTGCCAGTTGCGACGAAGGTCTGGGAAAGCGTTTCAGCCTTGACTATACCTGTATCCAATAGGCTGAGGGCAACGCCCAACAGAACGATTGCTACGAGCGCAACACCCCCCCAAACCGGGTGGCGTGTTGCAAACCTAGATTTAATGGCTTTTGCCGCGCGCATGGGCCTCCATCTATTCTATGAACCAGATCTCTTTAAAACATTAAAGAGTTATAAATTCTCAATGGGGTCGGTGGGTTATGTGCACCAAAGTTTCAGGCTTGAACAAACGATTTACACACTATTTACCAACGTATCGTGCAGCTAGGGAGAAGTCAAGCCAAAAATGCTTTAAGCCTGTCTACAAGCGGGTAAATGTCTTTTTCTTAATATCATTGTTTTCAAATAAGTTGTGTATGCCGATTGAAACAGAAAGGGGCCCCGGCTTAGCCGGGGCCCCTTCAATTCCTAGAGGTGTCCCAGGGAACACCTACCCGGAACACCTCCATGTACTACTAGCCAAAGCCCGTACCTCCTTTCTAGAGACCCCAAAAAGCTTTCATCAACCACCCCTTGTCTCTGGCAGCATTATAACCAGAGACAGGACGACTTGAAACCTCTCTCCAGACGTGATACCACCCATATATCGCAAAGGGAGCACACAGGGGGATATGCCTTTGGAACACGAACCACATGTCGGGGGCCTGATAGGGGTACTCATCTATACCGGTGATTTGAAGCGGCTGGCGAATTTTTACGAGAATACCCTGGGAATGACTCCACAGTCGGTCAAATCACACGCCGTGGCGTTCAAGTGGAGCAATAATACGCGCATCACGCTGGCGACACACTCGGAGGTTCGTGGACGAAGCCGCGAACCTCAGCGCATCATGGTGAACCTGGCAACGGACGATATCCTGGCGGCGCACTCGGCTTTGGCGGCAAAGGGTGTGGCGTTCATCAGAAAACCGGAACAGGAAAAATGGGGCGGATGGGTGACGACGTTCAGCGACCCGGACGGCAATATCTTGCAGTTGCTTCAGCTTCCACCGGAATAGCTGATTCAAAGGCGCTAGACGGGCGGGCGCATGGTGTGCCACTCGGTGGCCTGCTCGTAGGCGTAGGCAGCACGGAGCACGGTGGGTTCGTCGAAGGGTTTCCCGGCGAACTGAATCCCCGATGGGAGGCCTGACGGCGAGAATCCGGCAGGCACGGAGATGGCGGGCAGGCCGGTGAGGTTGTACATGCCGGTGAAGCTGGTGCCGGTGCCGATGGCCATGCCGGGCGGCGCGTCCCAGAGCGGTGCGAGCACGGAAAAGGTGGGGCCGGCAATGAGGTCTACTTTATCCAGTGCTTGCAGGAATTCCTGTTGCATGAGGCTGCGCGCGCGCTGAGCCTGCACGTAGTCTCCGAGGGTGAAGGTGGCGGCGACACGGAATTCGGCGCGGTCTACGCCTCCGTATAGTTCGGGCTGTGCCAGGAGCCGCCGCTGGTGGTAGGCGAACCCTTCTCCCAGCAGCAGTACGAGTGCGGCCGGGTCGGAGTATTTCAACGACGGAATCTCAATCTCTTCAACGTGTGCGCCCAGTTCTTCCAGTTTACGCAGTGCAACATCGGCGACCCGGAGCGGTTCGCGCTGAACGTCGGAACGGTCGGAGAAGTAGAAGTGACGCGGCACACCTATACGCAGTCCCTTGATGTCGGGTTTAAGCATGGACGGGTAGTCGGGGACCGGCTCGGCACTGGACGTGGGGTCGGCGGAATCGTGACCGGCCACAGCGCGGAGCATGATGGCTGCATCCTCCACGGTAACGGTCATGGGGCCGCAATGATCGAGCGTCCAACTCAGAGGTATGACCCCGTTACGGCTGATACGGCCGTAGGTGGGCTTGAAGCCGACGATGTTACAGAAGTGCGCCGGCGCGCGGATGGAGCCACGTGTGCAGGTGCCCATGCTGGCCATGCACAGTCCGGCGGAAGTGGCGACGGCGGAACCGTTGCTGGAACCGCCTGCGTTGCGCTTCAAATCCCAGGGATTGCGGGGCATGGGGAAGCCAGTTTCTGGGTCAGGGCCGCCACAGGCGTATTCGCTCATGGCAAGTTTGCCCAGCAAGATTGTTCCGGCTCCTTTTAGTTTGGCCCATGCGGTGCAGTCTTCGTCGGGGACGTTGTTTGCAAGAACACGGGAACCCGCGGTGGTAAGGATTCCTTTGGTGTTGTAGTTATCCTTGAGGGCAATAGGGATGCCGTGGAGAGGGCCTTTGTACCGGCCTTTGGTTATCTCAACCTCAGCAATTTTGGCTTCGGCGAGCGCGCTGTCGGCGGTTACGGTGTTGTAGGCATGAAGGGTTTCATCGAGCTTGCCAGTGCGGTCGAGGAATGCTTGCGTCAACTCGACGGGGGAAAGCTTTTTGGCTTTGATAAGGCGGCTGGCTTCGCCGATGGTTAGGTGATAGAGCGGTTTGGTCATGGTTAAAACTGTACCTTGGGCGGCTGCGCCGGGTTGTAGAACGATGCGGTTTCGGTCTCGCCGAAGTCTAGAGCGTGCAGCGGCGCTATGACTTTGCGGGACGTTTCATACAGGGGTTTGAGGTGTTTCAGTTCCTCATCAGTCAATCGAAGTCCGTTGCGTTCCATCAGCACGCGGAAATCTTCTAACGAAATGGCGAATTCTTCCGGCATCGGCATCCCTCTGGCTAGCTTTAAGACGGGCGCAGTGTACCACGACGGAGGCGTTACAAAACAGAGGGGCGTCCCGATGACATCGGGACGCCCCTGCAGGAGTTCGCTCTATTAGCGTTTTAGCGTTTGGTGTACTGCTTGGCCTTTCGGGCACGGCGCAGTCCGTACTTTTTGCTCTCTTTTTCGCGGGCGTCGCGGGTAAGCAGTCCGGCCTTCTTTAGTACGCCGCGAAGTTCGGGGTCAGCGACGGTAAGGGCACGGGCGATGCCGTGCCGAAGTGCTCCAGCTTGGCTCACGGGGCCGCCCCCGTCAACCTTGGCGACAACGCGGAATTGACTAGCGGTGTCGGTGACATCGAACGGCATCATGACCTGCTGACGCCACGAGTCCCAGTTCACGGCCTCTTCCAACGGCTTTCCATTGACCACGATGGGGCCTCGTTCTTTGTAGATGCGCACCCTGGCGACGGCGGTCTTCCGCCGGCCAGTGCTGTAGAAGTATTCTTGCTTTGCCACCAGCTATGCCTCCTCGTTCTTATCGGCCTTTTGGGCCTTTGCCTTCGCTTTAGGCTTAGATTTCGCTATTGCCTTGGGCTTGGCCACTGCTTTGACCTTCGGTTTTACTTGCGTTTTGGAACCCGCTTCGACTGCAGCTTTTGGTTCTGCCTTCGTCCCGGTCTTAGCCTTTGCGGCAGGTGCTTTTTTCATTTCAGCAGCTTTGGCTGCTCTGGGCTTCGCCAGTTTAATCTCTGCTTCGGGCTGCTCTTCGGCCTTCTTTCGCGGAGATGCCTTCTTCTTGGCTGGCTTGGCTTCCACGGGGGCCAAGGCGGCTTTTTCGGCGGCCCGCTGGGCGCCGACGATCTGGGACGTGTACTTATCCGCAGACTCGCCTAGTTCAAGCTTGAGCCTGGCGAGCATTTTGCGGGCAAGGTAATTCTTGGGGAGCATACCCCGTACTGCGTCGTGCAGAACACGCGTGGGGTCTTTTTCAAGCACCTGCTCAAGGTTGCGCTCGCGCAGACCGCCAGGGTAGCCGCTGTGGCGATAGTACTTCATCTGTGCCAGTTTATTGCCGGTGACCTTTATCTGGCCTGCGTTCACAACGACGACGTAGTCGCCAGTGTTCTGGTTGGGCAGGTAGGTCGGCTTGTTTTTGCCCATTAGAAGCATGGCTATCTCGCTGGAAAGCCTGCCGAGGGGTTTATCACGCGCGTCAAGGACGTGCCACTGGGGTACGACTTCGGACGCCTTCACTGTGTATGGTTTTCGTTGCATCGTCATATTGTTCACCATCTCTAGGAGGGAATCCCCGGTATGCGACTTCCATCAAGCAGAGTCCCTGAGGCGGAACGGTGTTAGCTACGGGGCCTCCCACTACTCTATCCAGGATTTGCCTAATGTTCTGTTCGGTCATCCGGCCCTTACCTACATCTATCAGAGCTCCGGTCATCCGCCTGACCTGATGCGGTAAAAACGCGCTTCCCTCTACCTCGAAATAGACCTTCTCTCCTTGTGTATCTTTCCAGGCCGTCGCGGAGTATATCTCGCGTACGGTACTTGCCTCTTCGTTTTCCAGCGGTCCGCCGAACCCGGCGAAGTCGTGGATACCTTCCAGCAGTCTCGCCGACTTTGCCATCGCTTCCACATCAAGTGTCTCCTCAACGAGGAGGGACGTTCGCCGTGAGAGCGGTGCGCGAACCTGTTTGTTTAGTATTGTATATCTGTATCGCCGACTGTGAGCGTCTCTTCGAGGGTCAAAGTCGTCAGACGCTTTGTGCACTTGCCTTACCGCGATATCTTCGGGCAGGTAGTGGTTCAGTCCATTTGTCAGCTTTTCAGTCGAGAGATTGGTTTCGGTGTCAAAGGCCACAACCTGACCTATCGCATGGACACCGGCATCGGTTCGTCCGGCTCCTTTTACCCTTACTCTCTCGTTGGTTAGCTTATGTATCGCTCCTTCCAGTTCCGCTTGAATGGTCGGTGTGTCGTTTTGAAATTGAAAGCCGTGGTAATCGGTACCGTTGTACTCCACGACCATCGCAATTCTCACCCGTTAGACCAACTCCACAATCGAGATGAGGGCGGCATCGCCCTGGCGGGGCCCTACCTTTATGACTCGGACGTAGCCCCCCGGACGTTCTTTATACCGGGGGCCTATCTCGTCAAACAGTTTCTTGACGATTTTTTCGTCGGTGAGGAAAGCCGATGCGAGTCGCCGCTGATGCAATGAGCCTTGCTTGCCACGCGTGATGACGCGTTCGGCCAGGCGACGTATCTGCATCGCTTTGGCGTGCGTGGTCTCGATCGACTCGTGACGCAACAGGTCGGTCACGGCTGTGCGGAACATGAGGTTCCGATGCCCGATGGGCCTGGAAAATCTTGAACTTGCTACTTGATGTCTCACGACTATTTCTCCGCCTTAGTTCCTATTCGTCCTTGGATTCTTCTTCGCCTTCCGCTGGTTCTCCAGTATCTTCGCCGGCGTCTTCCGGCAGGAGGTCCATTTCGGCAAGGCGGTCATACAATTCGGTCATCGACTTTTCACCGAAGTTACGTATCTGAAGAAGCTCAGATTTCTTCATTTCAAGTACCTGGCCAACTTTATCAATGCCGGCTCTCTTGAGGCAGTTGAGCGTGCGGGACGAGAGGTCGAGCCGCTCAACCGGCAGGTTGTACTGCTCCGGTGAAATCTGGAGGGCGATAGGGGTTATCTCCTCGCCATCTTCGCCCGTTTGGGTGGCGTTGAAAAGGAAGAAGTGTTTAATCAGGTTGCTAGAAGCCTGTTTCATGGCTTCGACCGGGGTTACGGTTCCGTCGGTCCAGACTTCCAGCACCAGGCGTTCGAAGTCGGTGCGCTGACCCACACGAGTCGGCTGGACGTGGTAGTTAACCTTACGGATGGGTGAGAACACGGCATCCACCGGAAGTACGCCAATGGGAAGTCCATCACCTTCGGCAGCTACACGATAGCCGACACCCCGCTCGACATTGAGTTCGACCGACAGCTTGGCTTCGTTCGAGTCGAGTGTAGCCAGATGCAGGTCAGGGTTGATGATTTGGAAGTCGGAAGAGGCCATGATGTCTCCCGCGCTTACTTCGCCAGCGCCGGAGACTTCGAGACGCAGCCGTCCCGGGCGGTCGACTTCGGAACGAAGCCGGATGCCTTTGACGTTAAGCAAGAATTCGGCCACTTCTTCACGAACGTGCGGAATAGTGGCGTATTCGTGCAGTACGCCGTCTATTTTCACCCAGGTGACGGCGGTGCCGGGCAACGAGCTGTACAAAGCACGGCGCATGGGGTTACCCAGCGTCATGCCGAACCCGTTCTCCAGTGGTTCGACGACGAACTTTCCGTACTGTTCGTCGGCTTCTTCTGTCGAAAGCCTAGGATCGGGAATCGGCTCTTCTTCAGCTTCGATTTCCCTAGAACCTAATGTTTGAAACTCCAATACCATTGACTAAGACTCCTTCCAATCCATGCAGCCTGCATGTCATCAGGCTACACATCGCTGCAGTTATCGCGAATAGAACTCGACGATTTTGCGCGCGTCTATGCCCGAGTCCAATGCACTTACTTCCGGTTTCGCCAGAATCTCGCCCTCACCCTTGGCGGCATCTATGCGCAGCCACTCGGGTATGGGGCGTTTGGGGCCGCCTTCGAGGACGACCTCGGCGAACTTGGGAAGGCTTCCATCCTTCGGTTTCCAGGCGATGATATCTCCCGGCTTCACGATGTAGGAAGGTATGTCCACCTTCTTGCCGTTGACCGTGAAGTGTCCATGATTCACGAATTGCCGTGCCTGATTACGGGAGTCGGCGAAGCAAAGCCGGAACACGACGTTGTCGAGACGACTCTCCAGTTCTTGCAACAGCAAGTCACCGGTGACACCTTTTTGGCTGTGTGCCAGTTCGAAATATTTACGGAACTGGCGTTCCAGCACGCCGTAAATCTGTCGCGCTTTCTGCTTCTCACGCAATCGAAGCGCCCAGTCGGACCCTTTACGCCTGCGCGGAATGTTATCTCCGGGCGGTCGCTTGCGCCGATCAACGGCACAACGCGGCGTGTAACAGCGTTCTCCCTTCAGGAAGAGCTTTTCGCCTGCCCGGCGACATTGACGGCATACTGCATCTGTATATCGAGCCATTTCCTTTTCGCTTTCGTCTCCTCGTGCCTATTTGTTCAGATAATTAACCGGTCGTTATTTTCGTTATGCTTCCACTAGTTCAAGTCCCAATTCCTGCGACATGATGCCCAGGTCGTAGTCCTCTTTTCGCACCCGCAGGTCGTAATATAACAGCGTCCACGCAATCGCGAGTATCGGCGACACTACCGTTCCAGCTGCCAGAATGCCGAAAAACCGGAGAAGCCCGTCTCCCATGGAGTCTGAGCCGGTTCCAACGACGGTCATTGCAATTAGAAAGGGGGCGATGATTACCAGGGTAAGCCCAATCCCCACTAACAGGAAGGTTATGGTGATGCCGAAGACTCTCCACCACTGACCACGAACGAGTTCCTGACTGCGATTCAGAGCAGCGGCATACTTGTGCCCTTCGATGATACTGGCCTGTTGGGCCACCGACCAGTATATGGTGAACACCATTCCCACAATGAAGGGAACGATAAGCGGTACTAGGGCGGCTCCCCCAATAAACATCCCCGCGATTGCTACTGTGATCCACAGCAACGACAGCAGTCTCCATTGTACTCGCTGATAGCATTGGACCACGTCCACTTTGCGCGTTACGTATTGCTGACCGACGGCGTATATGCCGGCCCCGTACACGAGCGCCCCTAGTAGGATAATCGCTATTGACAGAATGAGGTAGTTCCACCATTCTGTCCCGATTGTCCACCAGAGGATGAACGAGAACGGAATCTGAATAACGACCGCAAGCAACAGGAAGTCCTTGAGGTGCTTGCCGTAGACCACGAAGGTCTCGTGCAACAACTCTGTCACGTTTCGTTCGGCTAGTTGAGGCAGTGGCCTCTCCAATCGTCACCCGCATATAAATATCGCTATACCCGTCGCTTCTTCTTTGGCCTGCATCCGTTGTGCGGAATCGGGGTTACGTCCCGAATACTGGTTACGAGAATCCCGATACCAATGAGTGCGCGAATCGCTCCTTCACGTCCCGCTCCGGAGCCACGCACGAGGACTTCGACCTGACGCAAGCCATGCTCCATAGCCCGACGAGCCGCGTCCTCGGCCGCGCGCTGAGCAGCAAAGGCGGTAGATTTTCGCGAGCCCTTAAACCCCGACGACCCGGCACTACCCCAACTGAGCACACTGCCGGTCGAATCAGTAAGGGTTACGATGGTGTTGTTAAATGTGGACTGGATGTACGCACGCCCGACTGGAATTGACTTACGAGCCTTCTTACGCGTCCGCGTCCTCTTTGTCGTCGTTCCCTGTTTTTCTGTAGTCATTCGTCCTACGCCTTCCTTCAATCAGGCCTGATTACTTCTTAGCTACCACGCGGCCACGTCCGGCCACTGTCTTGCGGCCGCTCCGCTTGGTGCGGGCATTGGTACGGGTTCGCTGACCGCGCACTGGCAGTGAGCGGCGGTGCCGTACGCCGCGATAGCTCCCGATATCCATAAGCCTTCGTATGTTCAGGTTTACCTCACGCCGGAGGTCGCCTTCGGTGACGATGTTTTTGTCCACAATCTCGCGGATACGGGTCAATTCGGCTTCAGTGATGTCCTTGACACGCGGATTGTTGTCAATACCAGCCTGGTCAAGTACATCCTTAGCCTTCACAGGCCCGATGCCGTAAATATGTGTCAGCGCTATTTCGACGCGCTTGTTATCCGGGATGTTGACGCCAGAAACGATAGCCATTGTTATCCCTGCCTCTGCTTATGCCTTAGTGTTGTGCAAATAATCCGTACCCTGCCCTTCCGGCGAATAACCCGGCACCTTGCACATCTTACTTTTACTGACGCTGATACTTTCATAGTTTCACCCTATTTTCTCGGCCTTCATATAGTCCGAAGGCGTTTATCGGAAACGATAGGTAATCCTCCCTCGTGTTAAGTCGTATGGAGATAACTCCACCAGCACCCGATCACCGGGAAGTACCCGAATAAAATTCTTGCGTATTTTGCCGGATATATAGGTCATGACTTCATGCCCGTTTGCCAGTTCAACCCGAAAGGAGGCGTTAGGTAAGGATTCAGTAACCACGCCTTCAACTTCGATAGTGTCTTTCTTATTTTTTGCCATGCGTCCTAGTTATTCCGTTCGCTTTCCGTAAAAACCTCTACTCCGTTCTCCGTGATACCTACCGTATCCTCAAAGTGCGCTGACAGAGCACCGTCTTCGGTCACTACTGTCCAGCCGTCGTCCAATTGTCTCGTCTTCCACGTGCCCACGTTAAGCATGGGTTCGATTGCAATGGCCATACCCGTCTTGAGCAGTGGCCCGCGTCCCGGAGTCCCATAGTTCGGCACCTGTGGCTCTTCATGTAAGGCACGTCCTATGCCGTGCCCCACATACTGCCTGACAACACCATAACCTTTATGCTCAGCATACGCCTGCACTGCAGCAGATATATCGCCTATCCGAGCACCTTCTTTAACCTGTTCGATCCCCTTTTGCAAAGCTTCATGCGTCGCATCTATAAGTGCCTGTGCTTCAGGTGATATGACACCGACGCCGATGGTAAAAGCGCTATCCGCATAGAATCCACCGACTATCGCCCCAAAATCAACGCTCAAGATGTCGCCATTTTTGACCGCCCTGTCTCCTGGAATTCCATGAACGATTTCTTCGTTGATGGAAGTGCACACAGTTGCGGGAAAACCGTACAATCCCTTAAACGCGGGGACCGCCCCTTGTTTTCTTATTTCTTCTTCCGCTATTCGGTCCAACTCTCTTGTAGTTATTCCTGGCTTAATAGCTTGAGCTACTGCGGCCTTCGCCCCCGCCACGACCTTTCCGGCCTGCCGCATCAATTCCATTTCCCGTGGAGACTTAATCGTTATACCCGTTGCTTGAAGGGCGGGTAACCCTGCGCTCTGATTGATGTTCTTTACCCTTTCGATTTCCGTTACATCTTCCTATTATAGAAAACCATTCACGATATGTTTTCAAGGTTGCCCTTACCTTATGCCGCAACCAATCTGGCCAGTGCCTGACCTACATCCTCTATTGAGCGATTCCCGTCAACTTCTTCCAGAAGGCCGCGGCTCCTGTAGTAGTCCGCGAGAGGCTCGGTTTCGTTAGTGTAAACTTCGAGGCGCTTACGAACAGCTTCCGGTTTGTCATCCTCACGCTGATAGAGTTGCCCGCCGCACTTGTCGCATTTGCCTTCTTTCTTTGGCTGCGAATCCCGTATGTTGTACGGGGTTTGACATGAACGGCAAATCATTCGTCCGCTCAAACGTACTACCAAGTCCTCCCGAGGGACCATTATGTAAAGAACCTTATCAATGCCGCCTTTCTCCGCCAAAGCCTGATCCAGCGCCGTTGCCTGGCCAAGTGTTCGCGGGAAGCCATCAAGCACAAACCCTTTGGCCTGCTCCGGTGCATTTACCCAGTTCATTACCATCTTAATGGTAACGTCGTCCGGCACCAATGCCCCTCTACCCATATACGACTTGGCCAATACTCCCAACTCGGTATTCTTTTGAGTATGCTCACGGAACAGGTCACCGGAGGAAACACGACTCACCTTCAGGTGTTTCGCCAATCGCTCCACCTGTGTCCCTTTTCCTGCCCCGGGAGGCCCGAGAAGAATAACCCGCATTTTTCTCCTAACTGGTTGGTGATTACGTCATCCAAAAAGTAACGACGGCCGTTAAGTCAGTTACTTGATAAAGCCCTCGTAGTTGCGCATAAGCAGCTGCGATTCCAGTTGGCGCATAGTATCCAATCCTACGCCAACCACGATGAGCAGGGCTGTACCACTAAGTGTTAATGCACGAATATCCGTAAATTGAGTTACGAAATACGGTATGACGGCAATAAATGCCAGGAATATCGCGCCGCCCCAAGTGATTCGCAAAATAAGTTTGTTCAGGTAGTCTTGCGTCGGTTTACCCGGCCGGATACCCGGTATAAACCCACCATTCCGCTGGAGGTTGCCCGCCAAATCTTGCTGCTGAAACGTGACGAGTGTGTAGAAGAACGTGAACAAAAACGTGAGGATGCCCACCGCTATCCAGTACGCATAGTGCTCTCCACCGAATAAACGTGCAATCGTAGCGAAGAATCCCCGGCCAGTCTCCGGGTCTGCGAAGAAGCTGGCAATAGTTGCAGGAAGGATGACGATGGAGAAGGCGAAGATAAGCGGGATCATACCTGCGGAGTTAACACGCAACGGAAGGAACGTCGAGCCAGTTTGCCGCTGCATTCGTCCACCGCGGAAGATACTCCGTCCATATTGCACCGGGACGCGACGCTGAGCTTCCGTAAACAACACAATCAAGTAAACGATGCCGAAAGCGATGATAGCTAATAACAGCAAACCCCCAAGGGCGTCTCGCTCCAGGAATCCCTGGCCCAGCAACGAGGGTAAACTGGCAACGATGCCGCCAAAGATGATGAGCGAAAGTCCGTTGCCCAAACCACGCTCGGTGATAAGCTCACCAAGCCAGACCAGGAACATGGTACCGGCTATCAAGGAGAATATCGTGGCGAGCGATGCCAAGTTAAAACCTAGATCTAGTCCGGGAAGAACGCCGCTCTGTTGCAAGAGGGTTAGCTGTCCCCAACCCTGCAAGGCGGCGATAGGAACCGTGAGGTAGTGCGTAATCTGATTGATGCGTTGCCGGCCTGACTCCCCTTCTTGGGAGAGCGCCTTAAGCGACGGTACCACCGGTGTCAGTATTTGCATGACGATGGACGCGGTGATATAGGGGTATACGCCAAGGGCAGCAACGCTCAGGTTTGCCAACGCACCGCCGCTGAACAGGTTGAAGAATCCAAGCAACTGATTGTTGTCAAATGCCTGTGATAGCGCTTGGAAATCCACTCCGGGAATTGGCACGTGCGAGACGAAGCGGAATACCACCAACATCGCCAGTGTAAACAGGATTTTTGCACGCAGGTCAGGAACCCGCATGGCGTCGATCATCGACTGAATAAGCCGAGGTCGGGAAGACTCCTGCTTCGCTGCCTGGGACTGACGCACTAGCTCAGCTCCTTGACAGTCCCACCGGCGGCCTCAATCTTTTGACGAGCCTCTTTAGAGAACTTGTGCGCTGATATTTTCAACGCAACCGCCAGTTCGCCCCTGGCAAGAACCTTGATGCGGGCATCCGTTTTCTTGATGATGCGTGCCTCGACCAATTTTTCGGGAGTGACTTCACTATCGGCAGGGAATATAGCCAGCCGATCGAGATTGATTGGTTCATATTCCTTACGAAAGATATTGGTGAAGCCGCGGATGGATGGCAGAGATTTAATTAAAGGAAGCTGACCACCTTCAAAGCCAGGTCGCACACCGCCACCGGTGCGTGCCTTTTGCCCCTTCATACCCTTACCCGAATAGCTACCGTTGCCGCTGCTGTCGCCGCGTCCTACGCGCTTACGGGCTTTGCGTGCCCCTTTGGGAGGGCGTAGTTCGTGAAGTTCAATGCTCACTATTTGTTTACCTCTTCGACTTCAACCAGATGCTGCACATGATGAAGCATGCCGCGAATCACAGGATTGTCATCATGAATCACCGTCTGATGCAAACGCCTCAAACCTAGACTAGCGATAGTACGTCGCTGATCATATTTATAGCCAATGGTGCTCTTTTTCCAAGTCACTGCAATCTTCGCCATGTAACTTACCTAACCGTACTTAAAGTTTTCGTTGGGGCCTGCGCGGCTTCATGACCGTTATCTCTGCCACCTGCTTCCGGCGCGCCTTCTCCGTTTCCGGATCACGAAGGAGCTTGATAGCTTTATATGTCGCCTTCACGGTATTGATGGCATTTGTGGAGCCCCGCGCTTTAGTCAAGATATCTTTTACGCCCGCGAGTTCCATCACTGCACGAACGGAACCTCCTGCGATAACGCCCGTTCCAGGCAGTGCGGGTTTCAACATCACTTCAGCTGCGCCAAACTTCACGACAATCTCGTGAGGAATCGTTCCGTTTATGAGCGGAACGTCAATAAGACTTTTATGGGCTTCGTACGCACCTTTACGAACAGCGTCCGGCACAGCGTCTGCTTTACCGTAGCCAATCCCGACTTTGCCGTTGGAATCACCGACCACAACAACAGCGCTGAAGCTGAGATGCCGTCCGCCCTTGACTACCTTTGCAACGCGGGAGATTCTGACCACCCGCTCCTGAAAAGCTGAGTCTTCGTCGTTGTCTCTATTTCGATTCGATTGAAACGATGTCCTCGTTGTCATTAAAACTCCAGGCCTCCCTCGCGGGCGGCTTCGGCTAGCGCTTTCACACGGCCATGAAACTTATTTCCACCGCGGTCGAATACAACCGCTTTGATTCCTTTTTCTTTGGCTCGCTGGGCTACAAGACCACCCACCAGCTTGGAAACGTTTACTTTTCCAAGCTTCGCAACCTCACTGCGGACTTCCGGGTCCAGAGTGGAGGCATGAACCAGCGTTGCTTTCTGTCTATCGTCAATAACCTGGGCATAAATATGATTCAGGCTTCGAAATACCGCGAGACGAGGGCGTTCGGTCGTACCGTTCACCTTACGGCGCACACGGCGATGCCTGATTGCAGTTCGTTGTTTTACAGTCTTAACCCGAGACACCTTATGCTCTCCTCGCACTCTTACCGGGCTTGAGCTTTATGCTCTCGTCCAAGTAACGAATGCCCTTACCAGTATAGGCATTGGGCGGACGCACTTTTCGAATCCGTGCGGCCGTATTCCCAACAAGTTGTTTATCTATCCCGCGAACATAAATACGGTTTTGTCCTTCTACTTCAAGCGCCACACCTTCGGGGGGTGCAAACTCCACTTCGTGCGACAGCATGACGCTCAGCTTCACGTTTTTGCCCGACTGTTGCACCCGGTATCCGACTCCCACCAAATCGAGGCTTCGTGTATATCCCTCGCTCACACCTGTCACCATATTGGCAATCAGATTGCGGGTGAGGCCGTGCAACGCCCGATGTGCAGGTTCGTCGGAAGACCGTTCAGCCTTGATAACGTCATCTTCACGGACAACATTAATAAAAGGATGCACTTCATGGGCAAGTGCGCCCTTCGGCCCTTTCACATTCACACTCTGGCCCTGGATAGTCACCTCAACGCCTTTCGGCAGGGTGATGGGTTTTCTCCCTATCTTTGACACCTCAGGCTCCTTACCACACGTAGCAGAGAAGCTCTCCGCCGAGCTTCTTCTGCCAGGCCTGTTTTCCGGTCATTACACCTTCAGACGTAGACAAAAATGCTACGCCCAGACCACCATAATACCGGGGGATTTCCCCCTTCTTCACATACACGCGAAGACCGGACTTGCTCACCCGCTTCAGTCCACGGATTCCAGACTCGTTACCCTTGCCGTAGTGCAGGTATATTCTCAGAGAATCCTGCACCGACTTCGTCGGGACGACCTCGTAACCTTCGATGAAGCCCTCTTCCTTGAGTAGCTTGGCGATGGCGACTTTCATTTTCGAAGCAGGAATAGGAACCACGTCATGATTGACAGTGTAAGCGTTCCGTATCCGCGTCAACATATCTGCTATGGGGTCCGTTACAGGCATCCGTGCTTATCCCTTCGTTCTAACCTCTATGATTTACAAGCTGGCCTTTCGAATTCCTGGCAGCAGTCCCTTCAGGGCCATACCCCTGAAACAAATGCGGCAAAGTCCGAAATGCCGGATATAGGCCCGCGGCCTTCCACAATTATGGCAGCGGTTCTGCCGCCTTGATGTGAACTTTGGAGGCTTTCTCCACTTGGCAATTTTTGATTCTTTAGCCAATGTCTTTCACCCTACCTATGCTGCTCCGGTCTCAATTCGTGCAAACGGCATGCCCAGCAATTCCAACAACCGCATGCCTTCACGATCAGAGTTCGCTGACGTCACGATGACTATCTGCAACCCTCGAATCTTATCTATAGCGTTATAGTCAATCTCGGGAAAGATAATTTGCTCCCGCAAGCCGAGCGAGTAGTTACCCCGTCCATCGAATGCATTTCGCGGGATGCCCCGGAAGTCTCGCAAACGCGGCAGAGCCGAGCTTATGAGTCTGTCCAGAAACTCCCACATCCGCCGGCCCCTCAAAGTCACACTCACTCCGATAGCCTGACCCTCGCGTAT
>JAQBWG010000020.1 GCA_027625225.1 Chloroflexota bacterium
GCAAGCATCAGGTTTCTGACTTTGGAATTTATTTCAGGTTTGATGCTATCCCCGTATTCGGCGACTACGGCGAGGTCGCCCGCGGGGAGAAATTTAGGTTTGTCAGCCATGAAGGTTTAGATTACTCCTCTCGGTTATCCGTCAGACTAGTTGCCCCAGCGGAGTTATTTCGACGCCCGCCACTTCAAGGGCATTTCTAACGCGTTTGGCCATTTCTACCGCCCCAGGTGTATCTCCATGCAGACATAAACTCTCTGCCTGTACCATGATTTCCTCTCCGGTGATGGCGACGGCAATTCCTTCAGTCACCATACGTAAACTTCGTTCTGCTACTTCACTTGCGTCATGAATCACAGAACCAGACTTTGACCGGGATACTAGGGTCCCGTCCGGGTTCAATGCGCGGTCGGCGAAAATCTCCCGGGCGACACGTAAGCCCATATCCTCTGCAATGGCTATCCATCGTGACCCAGCCAGCGCAAGCAAGACTAAATCGGGCTGGACTTCCAGTACTGCCTCGCAAATCGCCCGCGCGAGACTTTCGTCGTTAACGGCCTGATTGTACATGGCCCCATGGGGTTTAATGTGCTGGAGTTTCTTTGCGCTGGTAAACGCTTGCAGTGCACCTATTTGATAAGTAAGGTCTGCTTTCACTTCTTCTGGGCTAAGATTCATGTTTCGCCGGCCAAACCCGACCAAATCGGGGTAGCTGGGGTGTGCGCCGATGCCGACACCGTGCTGCTCGGCAAGTGCCACGGTTTTGCGCATCCATACCGGGTCGCCTGCATGAAAGCCGCAGGCGATATTTGCGGAAGAGATGTACTTAATGACCTCTCCGTCGTATCCCATTTCATACATTCCAAAGCTTTCGCCCATGTCACAATTGAAATCTATGCGAGAGCCTTTAGATCGAGTCATGCCAATATAAATCCTTGCATATGCAGTTTCTGAAAGTGTCATTATAAGTCCACCTGCCCCGAGGTGTCAGCCAAAGCTGCGTATAGTACAATCAAGGCCATCGTTTTTCCGAGCGTGCAGAGGAGTAACGCCATAGAACAAGAAGCAATAACCCGTGCTCTTACGCTAACGGCGTTAGGAGGAGGAGCCGCAATAGCGGCTCTGGTAATCCTCACTATTTTTGTGCAGGCGACGGGGTTACTGATTGACCTTGTGCAAAACTGGGGAGAACGCCGTCGTGTTGTACAGCCCCAGGAAACGGATGCCCATGCACGTGAAAGAGAAGAGCGAGCCCTAGCGGCGGCGATTGCTGTGGGGGCACTTATCGCGGAGCCGGGACGGGCCGGTAGGTCGGGTATTCAGATAAGTAACAATCCCTCCTAACGTGGAAAAAACTTCAAGCTTCGAGCAATACTTTGTCTGAACTCATTGAGTTCCTGAAAGCTTCCGGAATTGTAAACATTGACTGGCGCAACGGCGTCATGCTGATAGTCGGTGTTTTATTCGTTTATGCCGCCATTCGCCGTGGGTGGGAACCATACCAGCTATTGCCAATCGGTATAGGTATTCTCATCGCGAACATGAACCTGTTTGATATCGTCGAGGTTGGACTAGCTTCAGCTGACAGCCGTTCGGGTGCTTTCGAATTTCTTTACGACTATGGGTTAAACCTGGCAAATATCCTGCCGCCCCTTATTTTTTTGGGATTGGGAGCGATGACGGACTTCGGTCCACTTATCGCTAATCCCAAACTTTTGCTTTTAGGTGTGACAGCCGCCGTAGGCGCATTCATCGCGTTCTGGGGAGCGCTTGCGGTGAACTTCTTTACTTCTCCAGATACGTTCAGTCTGAATGCTGCCGCTTCCATCGGAATAATCGGAGCGGCTGACGGCCCAACAACGATTTTCACGACAGCCAGACTCGCACCCGAATTATTAGGAATCACTGCAGTAATTGCATACATTTTGATCGCTGCCGCACCCTTGGTTCAACCTCCCATCATGCGGCTGCTCACGACTAGAAAAGAACGGGCAATAGTCATGACAGTCCCCAGAGAGGTCTCTAAGACAGAAAAGCTGCTTTTTCCGGCGCTTGCCATGGTGCTCATCGTTCTGTTTGTTCCAGAGGCCGCTGCCCTCGTAGCCATGTTTATGATGGGGAATCTGTTCAGGGAAAGCGGTGTGGTGCCGCGAATCACGCAAGCAGCTACGAACGAAGTCTTCAATATCGCCACGATTTTTCTTATGCTCGCCATAGGAACACGACTCTCCGCTGACCTGATATTTTCTTGGGATACACTCATCGTCTTTGGAATCGGCTTATTTGCATTCGTTTGCGCAACGGTGAGCGGTATCGTTGTCGCCAAAGGGATGAACCTCGTTTTTAAGGACAAGATAAACCCGTTGATTGGTGCGGCAGGTGTTTCCGCAGCTCCGAACGCCGCGCGCGTTGCGCATCACGTTGGCCAACAGGCGAACCCGAATAATTTCCTTTTGTCGCATGCTATGGGCCCGAATGTTGCGGGCATTATCGGTTCCCTGGTTGTAGCAGGCGTGTTCCTGTCGAGACTGTAATATGCCTACAACTCTAAAAGTCAAAGTTGGACGAAAATGGTACGAGGTCGAAATCGGCGACCTCGATGCGCCGGTTATCGAGGTTCTCGTTGACGGGCATCCCGTTCAAGTCGAAGTTGACCGGCCCGCTTCTGATACAAGAATGACGGCAGGTCCGGTGCGAATGGCGACAGCCAGGCCCTCTAAGTCAAGTCAGGGCAAACAATCGAAGTCGTCGAGGCCTGAGCCTGGACAAAGAGCTGTTTCTTCGAGCCCTCAACCCGTGAAAATCTTCAGATCGCCCATGCCCGGTGTCATCGTTTCGGTTTCGGTTAATTCTGGTGACCAGGTTGTGCCGGGGGACACCATCTGCGTCCTGGAAGCGATGAAGATGCAACAAACGTTGAAAGCAGAATGGGCAGGGGTTATTAAAGCAGTGCACGTTCAGCAGGGCCAACAGGTGCAAAGCGGTGAGACTATCGTCGAACTAGAATAACCTCAACGCTTCTGAATGAATTGAACCACCCACGCGTTTGCGGGAGACTCCCGTTGTGCAGAGCTGAGGTGGCCCGCACCGGCAATGTACACATTTTGGAACGCATCTACCGCTACATCGAAAGCAAAATCATCCGCTGCCGACCCAAACTGCCGTGTCCACAATGCAGTTCCCGCGCTATCGAACTTGGCTACGAATGCATCAAACCCGCCGAGGTTTCGCTGCCCCCTGAATACGTCCTCAGTCCGACCGGCGATATAGATATTTCCTTCGTTATCTACTACTATGCCGGAAGCCATATCACTTCCGTAAGTTCCGAACTGGAGAGTTAATACAAGTTCGCCGTCCGGATTGATTCGAAGAAGAAACGCATCGAGATATCCGCCGAATCGAGCCTGGGCTTCCCAAACTCCTCGTGTTGACCCCACTACCAAAAGATTGCCTTGATGATCGATAGTTGCATTGATTGCAGCGTCCCCATCGTTTGCTCCGTACTCGTACGTCCACAGCTTTATCCCCGTCGAATCGTACTTTCTCACGAATACATCCCCACTACCAATGTGTGTAGTGTCAGGCAGGGGGCCTAAAGTTGACCCAATAACATAGACATTGTCGTCCTTATGCACCACAACCGTTGTAACACCATTTCCCTCATCTGAGCCGATTTGGTCAGTCCAAACTTCGAAGCCGTCAAGATCGAATTCCCTGATGTAGTTGTCTGCGAGGCTGGCACGTGTTTCGACACTGAACGCTCCCGCAGTGCTTCCACTGATGAATACATTTCCTTCCGAATCAACCGCCACGCTTTCGCCCCAGTCCAGCTCTGATGTACCGAATTGGCGGATCCATTGCTCTTCACCGTCCGGTGACAGGACTACTGCGAACGCGTCGCCTTTACCAACCTCAGCTTGAAAGGGAAGTGTGTTCGTGACCCGTCCTGCAACGTAGATGCTTCTCTGTCTATCTACCGCTAGTCCCTCGACCGCATCCTCGCCGGCAGAACCGAACATCGCTGTCCAGGCCACCGTTCCATCAGGGCCGACCTTCCTCACGAACCCGTCATGTTCACCGGCATTGACCGAGTCTCCTAGCGACGCCGTTGTCCAACCGCCAACGATAACGTTCTGGTCATCATCAACGACCACCGACGAGGCGCCATCATCGCCCGGCGAACCAAACTCGTGCGTCCATCCAATCTCCGGTTGTGGTTCTCTGCCTACTGGCGATGAGCCGTGCGGAGTGCAGGCTAGTAGGCATAAGACAGCAAAGACAGTTAGCGTGATAAGGGGTTGGATGCGATAAAACGGATTGAGCGGTAGTACCATCGCGAAATTATACCTTTCGTATGAAACAGTGCCTCACATTGCACCGCTCATAGGAGCGGGATACAATCGCCCCGTTACGGTAGGAGGATATATCAGATGGAAACGGCAACGCTTGGAAGGACTGGATTGAAAGTTAGTCGGTTGGGCGTAGGTATGGCTGAAATTGGGTTTCAGCTCACCACTGACGAT
The DNA here is from genome assembly GCA_027625225.1 of Chloroflexota bacterium. GTDB lineage: Bacteria > Chloroflexota > Dehalococcoidia > Lucifugimonadales > VGZR01 > VGZR01. The sequence continues at coordinate 4,521 of JAQBWG010000020.1, forward strand.
GTACAACAGGCTAGCCGTGTGCTTAACACTGCTCTGGACGGAGGAATCAATTTCTTAGATACGGCAGAGTGTTACGGAGTAAGCGAAGAGTTACTTGGTCGCTCTGTGGGTCATCGTCGGCAGGAGTACATTCTTGCGACAAAGACGGGACACGCGGTCGCGGACTACACCGGCAAGCCGTGGACTGCCGATGCCGTCCGTCACTCTATAGAGCGAAGCCTCAGGAGGATGAATACCGATTACCTTGATATTGTTCAGATTCATGCTTACGACCTGTTCGGCCCTGCTCCCGATGACGTTGTTCAGGCACTCACAGACGCCAAGAAAGCGGGGAAAACACGGTTCATCGGCTACAGTCAAGAGAACGACGACGCGCTATGGGCTATCAGAACAGGGCTTTTCGATACTCTGCAAACGGCGTTCAACATCGTTGACCAGCGTGCCCGCTACGCCATCTTCAAGGAAGCCAAGTCCCAGAACATGGGCATCATCGGCAAACGGCCCATAGCCAATGCCATGTGGGGTAGGCCGCGTGCGCCGAAGGACTACTACGGTGGCGACGAAGTCGCACAGCAATATGCCGAACGCTCCAACCTCATGCTGGTGGACGGTTCGATTCAGGAGGCACCCGCGAATAACATCGTGACCTCGCTGGGCTTTGTTCTAGGGCACTCCGAAGTGCACACCTCAATCGTCGGCACCCGCAACCCCACTCACATGGCTTCGAACATCAAGATAGTCAATGAACAACTTCCCATCTCGAAGAAGGCTATTCAAGAACTTCATAAACGCTACGACGATGTAGGCCACCACTGGCGGAGTATAGATTAGGCAGTTACAGCATGGGCCGGTACATTAGGAGAGAATCATATGGGAGCGTTTAGTCGAAGTTTCAGCCTTCTCGGTGAGAGCCTTGCGGTGCTAACCGATAATCCGAAGCTAATCCTACTGCCTCTTGTGGCCATGATATTAGAGCTGGTTTTGGTAGGCGTCGGGGTAGGGATGCTATGGATGTTCTCCCAGAATGAAGACTCACGTACTGTTCCAGTCATTGTTTGGATAGCTTCATACTTTCTCGGATGGTTTGTCATGATATTTATACAGGCAGTACTTGTCGCTGCCGTTAAGGAATATATTTCTGGCGGCTCGCCAACCTTAGGTGAAAGCTTCAAACAGGCCCGAGGCCGTCTTGCTCAGATAGTATCCTGGACTATTATTGCCGCTGTGGTTGGACTGATTCTTGAGGTACTTTCACACGCCGTTCGCCGCAGCGATAATCTGGCAATCAGGCTAGCTGGAGAAATCATACGGGCTATCATCGGTGCAGCCTGGTCTCTTATGACCTTCTTCGTTATTCCGATCATCGTGTACGAAGGTGTCGGGGGATTCGAAGCGGTCGGTAAATCGTTTTCCATGATTAAGCGAAGATGGGGCGAAGCGGTCATCGGTAGCACTAGTGCCAGCCTCATCGTAGTCGTTTTGGCGATTTTGATTATTCTCATCTTTGGCATTCCTGGGGGAGTACTTATAGATGGCGGAACATCGGCTGCACGCGTCTTGGGGATGACGTTGATTGGAATCGGCGTGGGATTGGGCGTGTTGCTATTCGCAGCCGGAAGCGCACTTCAGAGCATTTACACCACCGCTCTGTATGAGTACTGCAAAGGTGAAAGCCCACGGCAGATATATAGCGAAGGAACATTGCGCACCGCGTTTGCCGTTAAAGGCTAATCTTGATTATCTGCCTCGCACTTGTGTTGGACATGCACAAGAATCCACAATACTCTTAAAGTGACAGGCCGTTCGATTCGAATTTATAGGCGGAGTAAATATGACAACCAAGACCGAACCCCCCAAGAAGTACAAAGTTATTGGAACGCGTCCCATCCGCCACGATGGAGTGGACAAAGTTATCGGACGTGCCAAATTTGGCTCCGATATAGACCTCCCGGGCCTGCTTCACGGAAAGGTTCTTCGAAGCCCGTATGCTCACGCCGTTATCAAGTCGATAGACACTTCAAAAGCTGAAGCACACCCCGATGTGAAGGCTGTGGTTACGGCTACCGATTTACTGCCAACCGTGCGTGTCGGAAGCAAACAGTTCCTGGCTCAGAACTGGACGGACAACGTCCTGGCCCGCGATAAAGTCTTGTACAAAGGCCACCCCATCGCGGCAATCGCAGCCACGAGCCAGCACGTCGCCGAAGAAGCGCTCTCGCTCATCAAGGTCGAGTACAAGAGGTTGCCGGGCGTATTTATCGCCGAAGAAGCCATGAAAAAAGACGCGCCAGTTTTGCATCCCGATATGGTACAAACGGGCATGCTCGCTGGCGATGAGAAATACAGTTTGAACACCACTGCGCACGAGCGATACAAGCTGGGCGATTTCGAAAAAGCCATGAGTAAAGCTGACACGGTTGTTGAGCGGGAGTTCCGCACAAAGTCGGTTCATCAGGGCTACATCGAACTACAGAACGGAACGGCCTGGTGGACTGCCGACGGCATCACTGTGTGGTGCAGCAGTCAGGGTCACTTCGGCATCCGCGACCAAGTCTCCCGCATGACCGGTATGCCCATCGCCAAGATTAAGGTCGTTCCGATGGAAATCGGCGGTGGATTCGGTGGAAAACTTCCCGTATATGTCGAACCACTGGCTGCAGTGCTATCAAAGAAGAGTGGTCGTCCGGTAAAGATGATGATGTCGCGTTCGGAGGTGATGGAGGCGACGGGGCCGACGTCGGGCAGTTATATGCGGATAAAAATGGGAGTTGATAAGCAGGGGAGAATGCTCTCTGCGTACGCGTGGATCGCGTTCGAAGCGGGAGCGTACCCGGGCTCCCCCATCACCGCAGCCGCAGCCGCTGTGTTTGCTCCTTATCTGATACAGGATGCTCAGGTGGATGCCTACGACGTTGTCGTGAACAAGCCAAAAGCTGCCCCGTACCGTGCGCCGGGTGCGCCCATCGTAGCGTACGCCGTAGAGCAGGTCGTGGACGAACTTGCTGAGAAGCTTGGGATGGATCCGATGCAATTGCGCATCAAGAACGCGGCGACAGAGGGCGACCGCCGCGTTGACAGCGTAATGAATGGGCGTATCGGAGCGCTGGAAACCATGGAGGCGACAAAGTCACATCCACACTACAACAGCAAGCTGACCAAGAAGGGTGCCAACGGCCGAATGCGCGGGCGCGGCGTTGGCATGGGGTTTTGCCGGAATAATGCGGGCCCAGCTTCAGCATTGGCGACTGTGAATGCAGACGGTTCGGTAAATCTAATTGAAGGCTCAGTGGACATCGGCGGTTCCCGAACTGCCGTTGCGCAGGTGCTCGCCGAGGTGCTGGGCATCCCCGTCGAGTCGGTCAACCCCAGCATCGGCGATACCGACACCATCGGATTCACCTCGGTTACCGGCGGTAGCGGTGTCGCATTCAAGTCCGGTTGGGCGGCACACGACGCGGCGAACGATATCAAGCGCCAGGTCATCTCCCGTGCTGCTCTTATCTGGGATAAGTCCGAGAAAGAGATTGAGTACGTGGACGGAATCATCCAACACAAGTCCGATCCGGAGTTGCGATTTACGTTTAAAGAAATCGCCGCTCAACTGAACGACACCGGCGGCCCGGTTATGGGGCGAGCCAATATCAACCCCGGTGGCTCCACGGGCTCATATTCAGCGAACATCATTGATGTGGAAGTAGACACCGAGACGGGCAAGGTTGACATCCTGCGAGTGACCGCTTTGCAGGACGTTGGCAGAGCTATCCACCCAAGCTACGTCGAAGGCCAGATTCAGGGCGGCACGGCGCAAGGTATAGGCTGGGCGTTGAATGAAGAGTATTTCCTGAGCGACGAAGGCCAGATGATGAACTCGTCACTACTCGATTACAGAATGCCTACCGCAATGGATCTTCCCATGATTGATGCGGTGATGGTTGAGGTACCGAACCCCAAACATCCCTACGGAGTAAAGGGGGTGGGCGAGGCTAATCTCTCGGCGCCTCTCGCAGCAGTTGCCAATGCCATCCATGACGCCACGGGAGTCCGGCTGACTCAGCTACCTATGAATCCGGCGGCGGTACTGAAAGCACTCAAAGAAAAACAGGGTTAGCGTTCTAGCCAGGCATTTGCATAGTAGGGTAGGGCGAAGATGCTAATCCCTTTCAAGTCGTTCGTGACCGGGAGCATATGGGGGAACGTTCCAAGCAGTACAACGCCCGGACGTTCGAAGCGAAGTTTATTAATCTGGCGGACGATATCCAATCGCCTGGCAGGGTCCTCTTCACGAGCGTAGGCTAATTTCAGATCTTCCAGTTCAGCGTCGCCGGCAACAAACCTGTTCTGAGCATAAATAGTTTGGTCGGAATATGGGCTGCCGCCATTCCAATATCCATACCAGCTTGGCCATATATCGTAATAATCAGTTCCCGACAGCTTTCCGCTGAATATCAGGAAATCTGTGTAAGGCTGTTCCACCACAAACCCTATCTCTTCAAGCGTAATTGCCAGTTCGTCCCCTAAGCCCGACACCCAAGGAATGTTGTTGGGGTTGATGAGTACCACCGGCTCGCCGTCGTAGTCGGATGTTGCGAGAATGGTCTGTGCTTTTTCGATATCACCCTGATCGTAATAGTCAGCACCGTCGTTGACTGCAAGGTCGGTATTGCACCAGTACACTGCGGCGCACTTGGACCACAGGTCATCGCCGGCGATTGCGTTCATCAGCGGGTCAACGTCTACTCCCGTCTGAACCGCCTGACGTGCTTCCGCACTGGTGAAGGCACCGCTCGACGGGTCGAGATAAATAACGGCTCGATTTCCGGGATATCCCAAGAGCACATTAAGTGACGGGTCCTGCTTGAAAGATGCGTACATGTCGAGAGGCGCACCGTCAATCACGTCAAACTGGCGCGACTGAAGACCGGCGACTTGAAGCTGCGGGTCATTTATTTCCAGCCAGACCAATCGGTCTATCCACGCCGTTTGCTTCCCCGCATAACCGGACGTCTCATCTTCCCTAGGCTGATATTCACGGAACCGGTCGAGTGAAACTGCTTCGCCGTGCTTCCAACCTTCGAATGCGTACGGGCCGGTGCCTGTGAATTCGGTGACTGACTGACGTCCAAACCTAATCGCTACTCTTTTGGGCATGACATATGGCGTTTTATGAGGTTGACCGATAAGGTCAAAAAATGCAGGGAAGGGATTTCTAAAGCTTGCAGTCAGCGTCAGTTCGTCAACCGTCGTCAGCCATTTCGTGAGGGCTAGTCTCCGGACGGTTGTAGACTGTGCCGATCCGCCGGAAACCCACCGGTTAATCGAGAACTCGACGTCCTCTGCAGTAACCGGAATGCTATCGTGGAACGTGAGACCATCCCGCAATTTCAGAGTATTGGTTTTCCCGTCGTCCGATACCGACCACGAGTCTAGCAGGATGGGTTGTACTTCATGGTTTTCATCCCAGCCTACAAGCGTCTCGAAAACGTGGGAGGAGATGGCATTGGCATGGTAGTCGCTGGCGATTGACCATATTTCTCCGGTAACCGGGTCGAGTCGCTGTACCGGTCCTGTCCACACGATGCGAAGTTCCCCGCCGTATCGTGGTAAACCCGGCGGAGAAGCTGTCGGTGTTGGATAAAAAACTACGTCAACATCCACCTCCGCCGTTTTTGCTACGGTCAGGGTTGGCAGATTCGCGATATCAATTTGCGTATCCTGTACATTGGAACCTTGCTTGTCGTCAAAACGTCCACTGCCATAGCATGTCACGGTCGTCAGCATCACGGCTGTGAAGGCCATCAAAAAGAGTAAAGAGCGTTTTTTAGCGTACAGCGGCAAGCACACCCTCTTCAGTGACAACATACAGAGTCTTGTTGGCGAATATAGGAGGAGAGGAAATGGTGCCAGCCAACCCTTGAATCTCCCAAAGAAGTTGTCCTGTCCCAGCCTTTAGCCCGTAGATGCGGCCCTGATGGTCTGCAAGAATGACGGTATCGCCAAGCACCGTCGGCGCGGCTGTAGCCGGTCCCGACACTCGGAAGTGCCACGACTCCAGACCTGTTTCTCGGTCAACCGCATACAGCCTGCCATTGCTCGATGTTACGTATACAAGATTGTCGGAACTCACCGGAGTTCCAAGAATCGAAGACTCCGGCGTAGAGAATCCCCACACGAATCCCTTCTGGTTTTCCAAACTGGCAAGGCCGAACCACCAGCCTTGGTAGCGAAGGGCAGCGAACGCCTTTTCGAACGGCCATGTGCGTTGGTGCCAGTCGATTGATCTGAGGACACCGTCGCTATCGCCTACGTATACTCTGTCCTCGAATATGGACGGGCTGTTACCGGTAAAGTCAACCTGATAGTCGAACCGAAGCTTGGCCGACTTCGTTTCCAGGATGTACAGTTTCCGGTCTTGTGCCATGAACGCAATAACTTCCTCGGTAACCGCCGGGGATGCGACAATCGCATTGCCGGCGCGATACGTCCATCGCACATCACCCGTTGCCGCGTCTACCGCGTACAGATAGAAATCGCCGGAACCGACGTATGCTATTCCGTCCACTACCACCGGCGTCGAGAAGACCTTATTGCCGGTTAGCAACTCCCACTCGATATCGCCGGTATGGCGGTTCACAGCGACCACGCGTCCGTCCCGAAGGCCGCCATAAAGAAAGTCCCCTGCAACCGTTACCGAAGTGATGACCTCGGCGGTCATGGGTTGGTGCCATAGTGTATCGCCGGTACCTCCGTCCAAGGCAACGAAACCCTGCCGTCCTGCACCTACATAGACCACACCATCAACGACTGCTGGCGAACCAGATATAGTCGTGTCGAAGTCGAACGACCACACCACTTCGCCTGTTGGTGTGAAGACGGCGTCGCGAACGAGGCCGTTATGCGAAGGGTTTCTGTGAACCATCGGCCAGTCGTTTACCGAGGCGGGCGTTGAACTAATCGTCGTGGTTGGGTCTCCCATAAAGCGTGTGAACCCGTAGAAGTCATAGAGTCGCCATCCGGCAAGAAGCATGAGGACAAAGACCACTCCGGCAATCGCAAGGAGACGTTTCCGCTTCCTTGCTACATCGAGGGCGTGCTGGACTGTACGTGCGGTTTCGGGAGAAGACGGAGCAACTTCATTCAATCGCCGGAAGCACTCGACGCATCGTGATGCACCCAGCACGTTTGCAGTCGCGCAGGTGGGGCAGAGCAGAATCTCGGACTCAACGTCCAGGTCTGCTGGTCTTCGTTCTATCTGGCTTCGAGTATTCATATGTAAAACCGTCCATATAAGACGATGGGCCTCCTTGGTATGAGGAGGCCCATCGTAGCCAGTATCTAAGTATTGTTAGTAAAACAACTGCCTAGCAGGTATGAGTCTCCCTGTGCATAACCCTGGTAAACACTCCGGGCAATGCTGTCGTGTATGTCCACCTGGGAGTGGAACGACGAAGATGTGTATTTGTGGAGACTTGGTACATTGTCGGGGTGACCGTCCTGCGTCTTGAGGTTGATGGATTATAGTGGGATTTGTTAAAAACTGTCAACGATTTCGTAACGCCGTCTAACCGGGCGCAACGCGTCGTGCGGCTGCGATAAGCATTTCGTCTGAGCCTCGTGGCCCGATGAGTGATAGACCAATGGGAAGCCCATCCAACTCTACCAGTGGTAGGTTTATCTGAGGCGCACCCATCGTTCCCGCAATGCAGGTGAGCTTCATAAGGTTTTGCCCGATAGCTTGACGTACGCTGAGCCGCTGGCCTGTTAGCGGGGCCGGTATTCCGGAAGTAGGCAGGCAGATGACCGTGTCCGGGGTTAATACTTCGTTTACCCTCGCGATGACCTTTTGTTTGGCGGCCAATGCTTTCTTCTCGTCCTCGTCGGTCAGCCCTTTGGCGAACATATAACGAAGCGCGACCTCGAAGCTGAACCGGGGGTTAGTCTGCTCGATCCAGTCTCCTGCGATGTACCACGCCTCCCGGCCCTGAAGTACCTGCTGCTGGGCCGACCACTCGGCGAGGCCGTTGGGCGACAACCGTTCTTTTGTTACATTTCCGATAAGAGATGCGACGGCATCTACCGCCGGTTGCAGCGCTTTGGCAATCTCAGGTTCGACCATTTCGAACGCGTCTTCAGCGATGACTAGTCGTGAGGGTAGAGTGTCGCCAATCTTGCCTCTGAGCAGCACCTCGCCAACACGCGCGAGCAGTTCGGCATCCCGCGTGAACCACCCGATAGTATCGTAGCTCGGCGCTTGATACATCGTGCCGTCGAGAGGGATACGACCGTGGGTGGGGCGTAGCCCGTACAGTCCACAAAAGCTGGCCGGAACCCGCACCGAGCCGCCGGTGTCGGAACCAAGGGCGAAATCTACCAGCCCTCCGGCGGTGGCAGACGCCGAACCGCTCGACGAGCCGCCCGGGACACGGCCGGGCGCACGTGGATTGATCGGCGTGCCGTAGTGTACGTTCTCGCCAGCGATACCGCGGGTAAGCTCATCGGTATGCGTTTTCCCGACCATAGTCGCGCCGGCATCTACTAAAGCCTGAACGACCCATGCCGTTTTGGTCGCGGGCTGGTGAGTGCGTTTCCAGTCGGGATTGCCGCCGCCCGTGACGTGACCGGCGACGTCGAAGATGTCCTTCGCGGCGAACGTCAGCCCGGAAAGTGGGCCATCGGGACCGCCTTTCAAATAGGCGTCCGTGTCCTTACAGAAGGCGTTAAGAGTGTCTTCAAACTCGAGGGGAGACATTTTCGGCGGCCCTACTGAGCCGTCCAGGCTCCGTCGAGAACAAGCGGGTGGCCGGTGACATACGATGACTTATCCGAGCACAGCCACGCCGTCGCCTCGGCGATTTCTTCCGGCTCGGCCACGCGGCCAAGCGGATGAAGGTCGCCGATAAACTCGTCTGTATCCTCAACGTTTCGCCCGTCGCTCCAGAGTCGGTAGTGCATCGGCGTCTTCACACTGCCTGGACAGACCACATTGATGCGGATGTTTTTGTCAGCGTATTCGAGGGCTGCTGATTTGGTCAGACCGACCACTGCGTGGCGGCTTGCTACGTACGCGGGGATACCTGCGCCGCCGGAGACGCCGACGCCGGACGACATGTTGACGATGACGCCGCCGCCGACTTTCAGCATCTCAGGAATCTCGTACTTCATGCTGTACCACACGCCGTGTAGGTTGACCGACATCGTGCGGTCCCAGTTCTCGGTCGTGCACTCGTGCGTCAGGCACTTCTCACCTTCGATGCCAGCATTGTTGAAAGCATAGTCCAACCGTCCGAACCGTTTCACCGTTTCTTCGACCATCCCACGCGCTTGCTCTGGGATAGCAACATCAGCTTGCACGAACACCGCATCGCCGCCTTCGTCACGAACCGCTTGCGCCACAGCCTCGCCCTCTTTGGCGCGCCGGGCCGTAAGTACTACCTTCGCGCCGCGTCGAGCGAACGAGAAGCAGGCCGCCGCGCCGATACCTGCGCTGCCGCCTGTAATGAGGGCTACTTTTCCGTCAAACTCTCCCATAGCGCCCCTAGGGTAAATCCTTTCGTGTCTCCGGTCTAGCCTCGAATCGTTGACCGCCACAATACCCGTTGATACACTCGGCCCGCCCATTCAGATAATCGGCCCATTCGAATAACAGGAGGACTTTGGATGCCTTCGCAGGATATCACCGGCAAGATTCAAACAGTACTCGGCCCTATCAAACCGTCACAACTCGGAGTCACGCTGACTCACGAACACCTGCTCATTGACCTTATGTCATACTTCACCATTCCCGACGAAGCGACGATGCGGTGGCATGCTGACCAGCCCATCACCATGGATATTTTGGGAAAGATTGGCAAGATTTGGTACCTCAACAAATTCAACCTTCAGCAGTATGACGTTGATTTAGCTATTGGGGAGATAAATAAGTATAGGTATGCCGGTGGCAACTCTGTGGTAGATACCACCAACATCGGCCTTGCTCGTGACCCATTGGCACTTGCCCGAATTTCCCGCGCCACCGGTCTCAACGTCATCATGGGAGGTAGCTACTACGTTCCCATTGCCCATCCGGCGGATACAGACAAAAAGACCGAAGACCAGTTCGCCCAGGAAATTATCCGCGACGTTACTATCGGAGTCGGTGACACCGGAATCAAAACCGGCGTCATCGGCGAGATTGGGTGTATGTATCCGTTGAGCGAGACCACCAAACGCATCCTTCGCGGATCGGCCTACGCATCCATCGAAACCGGTTGCCCTATCACCATCCCCCCCGGCTTCGACGACCCATCGGCTCACGAAATCCTTGGTGTCCTCACCAAAGCCGGTGTTGACCCTAAGAACATCATCATGGGGCACATCGGCCCTGCGCTTAGAGACCTCGGACTCTTAAAAGACCTTGCCCAGAGCGGCTGCTATATCCAGCACGACCTGTTCGGGTTTGAAAAGAGCGATATCGAATACCTCGGGAAGGTCGGTACCGGCATCTCCGATGTTCAACGGCTCGAACGGCTCGAATTCCTCATTGACAATGGTTTGGGTGGTCAGCTTCTCGTCGGACAAGACGTATG
>JAQBWG010000021.1 GCA_027625225.1 Chloroflexota bacterium
TTTTGGTTTTCTTAGTAAACTCTCCTACCTCTCAGACAAATCCTCGAATACCTGTGTCCACTCGTCCACACTGCCGCTTCCATACCCGGCTCTATAGGTGATGATGCCATCACTGCCGAACGCAATCTTTGTTGACTGCACCCTCACATTGAGTTCCGCGAGCAATCCCCGCCCCGCCGTCGCCATGGACCACGTGTATTCTTGCTGTGCCCGATACGAATCCAATTCTTCGATACTTTCGGTAGGGTCAATGCTTACCGCGTAGAAAGCTACCGAATCCTGGTATTCGGGATACACATCCTTCAGGCGCCGCAACTCGGCGCGACAGGTTGGTCACCATGTCGCCATGAAGAACAGGAACACGGGTTTGCCGTCTGCCAGCAACTGAGACGTTGTAACGCTTCCTCCATCGGAAAGATTCAACACAAACTCCGGCACGTGTTCACCGACGGTGTTCCCTACCTTTGCCGTCACGACGGGCTCGTCCATAACGCCAGCGTCTTCCGGAGATATCGTCACATCGGCCATACCCTGCTCAACAGTAGATGAAGTAGGTACTGAGACAGACGTTCCCGCATCGCCTGCACACGCCGCAGCCAAAATGGCAACAAACATCACTCCCGTCCAGAGCAGTCCCCAATGTTTTAGGTTTTTTCGCATAGCATCTCTCATCCCTGTACTGTTCCTACCTTAAGGAACATCCTCCTCCACAGCAATGTGTTCTGTATATTCTTACGCACGTATCTGACAGAGAGATTTCCATCCTGTACCTGCTCTATGCCGTACAATGGATTTTGAAGCTATGGCCGAAGAGATACAACCAACTCCACGCAGTGCCTTCGTCACCCGCCGACTGGTTATCGGGACGGTTGTGATTATTATTCTGGCCGCCCTTTTCTCCGTACTCGGTTTTGGCCTGACCAACAACGACCCGGTGACAGGAAACAGTGGCGCCACGCGCGTGGAAAAGCCTGCCTCCGACTTTTCATTCGAAACATTCGACGGCGGCACTTTCCGGCTCTCCGATCATTTGGGCAAACCGGTTGTGGTCAACTTCTGGGCGTCGTGGTGCCCACCTTGCCGCGACGAAGCACAGGTACTGGAGCAGGCCTGGCGTACGTACGGCAGCCAGGATGTGGTGTTCGTAGGAGTGGACATACAAGAAGATGCGACGACCGGCGAGTCGGACGCACGCGCGTTCCTCGCTCAGTACGGCGTCACCTATCCCAACGGCATGGACGACAACGGCAGCATCACTATTGACTACGGCGTGATTGGGCTACCTGTAACCTTCTTCATTGACAAGAACGGTGTGGTGGCCAGGCGCTGGGTCGGGGCCATTACCGCTGCCCAATTGGATTTGTCGGTTCAAGCGCTTCTTGCCGGGAAATCAATCTCCGGCGGCACTGCCGGTGAAAACCTCGACGAATTCTACGAGTTCGGACAACCTAGTCAATAGTCTGCGATCGGAGTCAATAAATGTACGCCATACTCGCACCCGTCCGCCTTAAGTCTGGCGTCCGCGACAGCTTCGTCAGCCAGTTAGGAGACCACGCCCGGCGTTCGCTGGCCGAAGAGCCGGACTGCCTACGATTCGACGTGATTCAGGACGCCAACGACCGCGACACCGTCTGGTTCTACGAGGTGTACACCTCTGCCGAAGCGTTCGCCGAGCACCAGAAAACCGACCACTACGTCGAATGGATAAAGATTGCCATGACTCTGATTGCTGAGTTTCCCTCGTATGGGTTTGAGGGCGGCTCAACCATCTACCCCATCGACAAAGAGTGGTCATAAGGGTCCGTATTCGAGTTGCCCGCCAGTGCTAGACTAAGGTCACAGCCATGAAAGACCTGCCCAAGATATATCCAATCTCATTGCTGGTGATAATCATCTTCATCGTTTTTGTCGCCGCATATGCGGTGTCGGAGCAGGCTATTTCCGGCGTTGAAGCGTCGGGCAGTAGCATTGAATCGTCTCCAACGCAGGCTGAAGACACCGGGTTTGCCTTCCATCAACGCGCCGCTATCTGGGTTTGTCCACTTCACTGATACAATCCCACACGTTCTAACACTCCACCGAGGCTGTTTATGACTACTGAAAAACGTTTTGAAGACCAGGTCGCCATCGTCACCGGCGCGGGCACCGGTATCGGCTACGGTATCGCCAAACGCCTCGGCTCCGAGGGCGCACGCATCGTTGTCGTGGACTACGACACCAAAGTCGGCGAACAGTCGGCGTCCGAATTGCGTGCGCGCGGCATCGAATCGCGGTTCGTGGCGGGCGATGTGGGCGAAGAAGCGACTGCCGAACAGGCCGTTGCCGAAGCGATAAACACCTGGGGACGGCTGGACATCCTGGTGAACAACGCCGGACTCGGCGGCGACACGGGCAACATTTGGGAGCTTCCCATCGAGGAGATGGACCGCATCTATCGCACCAATCTGCGCGGTGTATATCTGTTCTGTCAAAAGGCCATCCCTCCCATGCTCGAACGCGACTACGGGCGTATCGTCAACATCGGCTCCATCGCCGGTAAAGAGGGCAATCCGCGCATGGTGCCCTACTCCGTCACCAAAGCCGGTGTACTGGCGCTCACCAAGTCGGTGGGCAAGGAACTGGCCAAAACCGGCATCCGAGTCAACTGCGTCGCCCCCGCACTCATCCAGACCAAAATTCACGACCAGTTCACCCCCGAGCAGGTGCAATATCTAACCGACCGCATCCCCATGGGTAGACTGGGCGACATCGCTGAGGTCGCCGCCATGGTTGCCTGGCTGGCGTCCTCCGAATGCTCCTTCAGTACAGGTGCGGTGTTCGACATTTCCGGCGGACGCGCCACCTACTAGTTCCATATCTGGGCATATCTACGCCTATGCCGTACCATATAGGTTGAACCTCGACGCTATGAGGACGCTCTAATATACAAAGACGTATCGGTAATAATGCGGAGAAGCAGCTCGTGCCACAGTCCAAAGAATTCTTAGAACTCGCCGCCCAATACCCTGGCCTGCAAGCCATCGGCAACACCCGGCTGGTGCGCCTCGACCTGGGGCTGGACATCGGCGAGGCGGAGATTTACGCCAAGCTGGAAAACCTAAATCCCGGCGGCTCCATCAAAGACCGCCCGGTGCTCCGTATGCTTCTCGAAGCCAGACTTGCGGGCGACCTGACCGACGGCAAGACTGTGCTCGACTCCACGTCCGGCAACGCGGGCATCGCCTACGCCATGATTGGCGCAACCATCGGCGCGAAAGTCGAGCTGGTCATGCCCGGCAACGCCAGTACCGAACGCAAGCAGCGCATCGAGGCCCACGGCGCCAACGCCGTCCTCACCGACCCGCTACTGGGCTACGACGAGGCCATGCGCGAAGTACGTCGCCGATTCGAGGCGAATCCCGACAAGTACTTCTTCTCCGACCAGTACTCCAACGACAACAACTGGAAAGCCCACTACGACACCACCGCCGCTGAAATCCTCCAACAGGCGCCCGACCTCACTCACTTCGTCGCGGGCATCGGCACTGGCGGCACCATCACCGGCACTGGCCGGAGGCTTAAGCAACAAGACAAAAACATCCGCATCGCCTGCATCACACCCGGTGACTGGCGCGGCATTGAGGGCCTGAAGCCGCTGGACGAAGGCCACATCGTTCCCAAGATATTCGACCCGGCCGTTGTGAACGAATACGTGAGCGTGGACGTTGACGAGGCTTACAAACTCTGCCGTCTACTGGCCTCCAAGGGCTTCTTCGTCGGTCAGTCCTCCGGCGCGTACGTTCTCGGGGCGTACACCATTGCCAAAAGAGAACGCAAAGGAAAGTTCGTCACTATCTTCAACGACCTCGGCGAACGCTATTTCAGCACCGGCATGTGGGCCAGGTCCGTCCGTAGCTAAAAAACTAACTTCGTCCCGCGGAGTGCTACAATCCTCACCAAGATGGCGAGGATAGCATGATCATTCGACGAAAGTCAGACAGCCTGGCCGTTCACGGCGGCGCGCCCGTCCGCGACGTCGCCACAAAGCCTTGGCCTGCCTGGCCGCACGTCTCGGAAGAGGAATGGGAGCAGGCCATCGGGCCGGCGTTGAAGGACGTATACCTGAGCTCCGTCGAGGCCGACCCCGCCCCAAATAAACCCGGCCCCAAGGCCGGAGCGTTCGCAGACGCCTTCGCCCGATACTGCGGCACACGGTACGGCATAATGACTCCCAGCGGCACTACCGCACTCTCGCTCGCCATCCAGGCTGCGCTCGACGCAACGGGCCTTGATGACCGCGGCGAGGTCATTGTCCCCGACTACACGTATGTCGCGTCTGCCAGTTCGGTACTCCTTGCCGGCTATTCGGTCGTCTTCGCCGACATACATCCGGAGACCTTCACCCTCGACCCTTATTCCGTGGAAGCGGCAATCACCGACCGCACCGTCGCTATCCTCCCCGTACACGTCGCTGGACATCCGGCGGACATGGACGCTATCAACCGCATCGCCCGAAAGCACGGCCTGAAGGTCATTGAAGACTGCGCTCAGGCGCACGGGGCCGAGGTGAATGGCCACAAAGTCGGGTCATTGGGAGACGCGGGGGCATACAGCTTCCAGGCAACCAAAAACCTGACCGCCGGAGAGAGCGGCGCAGTGATTACCAACGACCAAGCCATCTTCGAGCGGGTGCAGCGCATCCGCGACATGGGCCGCCAGCCGGGCGGCAAGCGGTGGGAGTACGCCACGCTGGGCTGGAACTACCGCACGTCCGACTACCTTGCTGCTATCCTGCAGGTACGCCTGAAAAACCTGGACGAACAGAGCGCGCACCGCAACGCCAACGCAGCCTTCCTCACCGAACGGCTGCGGGAGATTGAAGGCATCACCCCGCCGCACACCATGCCCTGGGCTACCCGCCACGCCTACCATCTGTATGCCATCCTGTACCACGCCCCCGCCTTTGGCGGCCATTCGCGTGATGAGTTTGTAGACGCGCTTCGAGCAGAGGGCATCCCCGTCGTTGCCGGATACAGCCCCCTATCGCAGACCCAGGCCATGACATCGGTTGCCACCAAACACCCCGGCCGTATCAGAGTCGTCGCCCGCCCGAACCTCGAAGCCATTGAGGGACAGGCCGTTTGGGTCACCCAGGATATGCTCATGGGAACACGCCAAGACCTCGACGACATCGTCGAAGCTATCGCCAAAGTTAAGCGTTCCTTCAACGTTGGCATATAGACACCACCAACGCTGAAACGACAAAGTTCCCAACCCTCTCCGTCCGCCTATCACCCTTTTCTTGACGCGACTACGCGGCTGTCTATAATACGGGCATGATTTGACGAGTACCGTCGCACCAGAACAGACTACACCGCGTATTCGTCCACGAGGAGACCGTCCGATAACTGCATCGGTGCGGCTAGTGAGCAAAGGAGAGAGGCATGGGCGTAATAGACAAGAAATATGACCAGATGTTTGGAAAGTCTATCGCGTGGTACGAGCGGGGCAAGACCGCATTTGCAGGTGGGGTCACCCACCAGTCCCGGTTTACCTCGCCGTTCCCGGTCTACTTCGAACACGCGGAAGGCGCTTTCAAGTACGACGTAGACGGCAACGAAATCGTGGACTACGTCATGGGCAACGGCAGTTTGTTGCTGGGCCACAGCCCTAAATCAGTGGTAGATGCCGTAAAAGACCAGATTGGCCGTGGCACACATCTAGGCGGAGCCACTACCTGGGAGGTCGAATACGCTGAACAGGTAAAAAGGCTCATGCCGAAGCTGGAGCGCATCCGCTTCACCGCCGCTGGCACCGAGTCTACCCTGCTGGCTATGCGCATCGCGCGTGGCTACACCGGCAAAGAGAAAATCATCAAGTTCAAAGAACACTTCCACGGCTGGCAGGATTACGCCGCTATCGACTCCGGCCAGGCCCACGGCGGCATTCCCCGCGCTGTACGTGAGACGGTAATCGTCGTGCCGGTCAACTTGAAGCGAGTCGAGCAGGTTCTCCAAACTGACAACAGAGTAGCCGCGGTCATCGTTGAATCTAACGGCGCCCACTTCGGCACCTTCCCGTTGCAGAACCCGACATTCCTCCACGATTTGCAGGACCTCTGCCGAAAGTACGGCGTTCTGTTCATCATGGACGAAGTAATCACTGGCTTTCGTCTTTCCAAGGGAGGCGCCCAGGAGAGATGGGACCTCGACCCCGACATCACCACCATGGCGAAAATCATGGCGGGTGGACAGCCCGGGGCGGCGGTCGGAGGCAAAGCTGAAATCATGGAAGTAATGGCCTTCAAGGGCGACCCCGAATGGGACAGGGAAAAACGTGTCGCCCAGGGCGGCACTTATAACGCACAGCCCATAACTGCAGCCGCCGGCATCGCCCAGCTCCGTGAAATCGAGAACGGCAACGCCATCGAGCTGGCGGATCGCGCAGCCAAACGACTGAAGGACGGCTTCAACGAAGCCTTTATGAAGAACGAGGTCGTCGGCCACGCGCACGGTCTATCATCGCTGGTGCAGGTCAACCTCGGGTACGACTGCAACTGCGACCGCGAGCTGTGCACCATGCCGTTTGCGGAGATATACCAGTCCATGCCCGCTGAAAAGACCCGTGCGCTACGGCGTGCTGCCCTCGTCAACGGCGCAGACGGCATGGATTGGAACGGCCTCTGCTTCGTCGTCGCCTCGGCTCACACCGACGAAGTCGTAGACCGCACGGTAGCAGGGTTTAGCCAGGCACTGAAAGACCTGCGTACGGATGGATACGTCTAAACGCCTCAAACTCGCTAGGTTTAATAAAGAAGACCGCCACATCTTTCGATGTGACGGTCTTCTTTATATCATAGGCTTATAAAAAGAGAGGAACGCTACCACATGCCTGACCGTTCGCTAACCGGCTTGTACCCCATTCTATCCATGCCCTTCGACGACCAAAGCCGCATAGACGTCGAAGACCTTCAACGGGAGATTGAGTTTGCCATTGAAGCGGGCGTGGATGGACTGGGCATCGCCATGGCAAGCGAAATCTTCAAGCTTTCCGAGATGGAACGCGACCTCGTCCTCAAAACTCTCGTTCAGCAAGTCAACGGTCGGGTCAAAGTCGTCATGCACACCGGCGCACAGGGTACGGCTCTGGCCGCCGCCTACAGCCGCCAGGCACAGGCGCTTGGAGCGGACGCAATCATGGTCACGCCCCCAACCCTGCTTCCCATGCCCGATGCCGAAGTCGTGGAGTACTTCAAACGGATATCCGATGCAGTCTCCATTCCTATCTTCGTGCAGGATATCGGTGCCGCACCGGTACCGCCCCAACTGGCCGTCGAAATCGCCAAACGGGCCGAAAACGCCTGCTATATCAAGGTCGAAGTACCTCCGACGCCGCCACGTGTTGCCGAAGTCAAACGGATCGGGAGAAACAAACTCGTCATCTTCGGTGGAGCCGGAGGCCGCGAACTCATCGGCGAACTGCAGAACGGCTCCGTCGGCACCATGCCTGGCTGTGCGTTTCCCGAAGTGTTCCGCCGCATCCTCGACGCACACACCTCCGGCCTGCACGCCGAAGCAGAAACGCTTCTACAGCAACACATGCCCCTACTCGATATGTACAAGGAATCGCTCGACGTCTCTTATCACCTCACCAAAGAACTCCTGCGCATCCGGGGCATCTTCAAAAACGCAAACGTCCGGCACCCAACCGTCCGACCGGACGAAGCCCAGTTCCAAAATATTCGCAACATCGCTAAGCAAATAGGGCTACAGACTTCCTAGTCTTATCGGTTATTAAAGCCGTAGTTTCTTCCAAAATAAAAGAGGGCTAGCCCGTAGGCTAGCCCTCTTTTATTTTTCTGCTTCTAAGTCCGGTTTATTACTGGACTGTCACCGTAGCTGTCTTGCCACTGAAGACATCGGTGACCGTGAATGTGCCCGCGGTCGCGAACGTCCGGCTATACGTAAAGCCTCGTGGAAGCAAGCCACTGTCGAAACTACCGCCGCTCGCAGTTATCGTGTAGTACGCAGTGTCGTTATTGGTCCAAACAACCCTTGTACCCCTGGTAACGCTCACGTTCGGGTAGGCCGTAGAGGTGATGCTGACATTTCGAACCGGTGCAACCGTGCCACCGCCTGAAGTTGTCTCAACAACCGGAAGCCTAGCGCACGCCGGGTACACCGAAATTTCGGCCGCCGACTTGTGCAGGTTAAGGATTCGGTTCGCGACCTGCAGATCGGCCATCTTCACACCAACAAGCTGTGTGGTGGAACGACCGTCAACCAAGTCGTTCAACGGGTTGAGAATCGGCCCCGGGCTGCTGCAGGTACCTGAATGTATGTGCATCGGCTGCGCCAGACCCTTGGAACTCGGCGTCACCCATACGGACACCCAGGTGTTATCCCCGGAACTGACCATGCCCGCATATCCGACCTGTGCTTCCTTTCCGGTGCCTGCCAGACGGAACGTCACACTATTGGCGCTCGTCGGAATCTCACCGCAGGACATGTATGTGCTTATTTCAAAGTTCGACTTGTGGATATTGATGGCGAACCCGCCAGTGGTCAACGAGACCAGCGAGGCCGACACAATCGTTGACGACCAGCCATTCTCAATCGGATTAAGTGCGTTCGTCACCCCGCCCAGAACGCTGCACGTACCGGAGTGGATGTGCATCGGCTGCGGCAGATCTGTAACGTTAGTCACACTTACGACGACCTCGGTGGTCGCACCGCGGGAAATCAGTAGCGCCACACCGGACTGACCGGAGTTCAGGTCTTGCATCGGCACTACTACTACCTTGTTAATAGACGGTAGTGTCGCCTTTGCAAGGTCTCCACACGCCGCCTTGCCAGAATCAGTGGTGGATTTTTGGACGTTGATGAGGTGCTCAGTGGCACGGAAAGCGATGTACGGCACATCAAGTGTCGTCACCGACCGACCGTTCACTATGTTTGTCAGAGCAAACTCAAGCGAACCCGAAGTAGGTAGAACGCAGTTACGACCAGCCCTTACGTTGATGGGCTGAACGCGACCGGGGATTGCCGAAGCCTTGATGGACACTGCAATCTGTGTTCGACCGCCGGCAACCTCGGAAATCGTTGCATAGCCCGCTTGAGTGCTGCTGCTGATTTCCATAGTTGCCTGACTCGCCCGAGCCGGAATGTTGCCACAAGCTGTGTAGACCGAAACCTCGGCTGCAGACTTGTGGAGGTTGATTGCAAAACCGCCGGTGAGGAGGGATGAGAGACTCGCTGCCACCAGCGTGCTTGACGAGCCGTTGGTGACACTTGTCAGTGAATGTACCACTCCACCCAGTGTAGAACAGGTACCGGAGTGGATATGTACCGGTTGAGCGACGCCCGTTGCGCCGGATGTCACCGATATGACCACACGGGTTCCGGTTCCTTCTTCTGAAAGCACCGCCACGCCCGATTGGCCGGAAGAATTCATTTCACCAAGGCCAACTACCACTACGTCTCGTACGATAGCGGCCTCGGCCGTCGGCGTCGTATTAAAGTTAGCTACCACGGTTATTACCAGGGCAGCCACCGCTAGCAATGCCAAGCTAACAGCTTGGGTCACTCTCTTCCCATGCATGACTCTCATCGTTCCTCCTTAGCGTTGCCTGAGCTTGGCCAGCCCCTTAGGGATACCCCGCTCCGGGCAACCCTAGATGTCTCTATATAGTTTATAGTACGCCCCAAATGGCATAGCAGACTTCAACGCCTTCTGGCGCCTAGTACGTAGAGCATAAAGCATGTCCAGTAGAAAAAGCAATCATATGGGCCACCTTTTCCCGACCTTTTCCTAGCCGAAACATCACTTCAACCCGATTCCTCACAGTTTTGCAACCACCGCAGGTTGTACGCGGGCTTTTCCAATAGCCAGTGTAACAGGCACCGCAACCGCCGAGAGCACCAGCACAACCACGAAAACACCATCATAATTTAAGGCCTGGTCGTAGAACCAGCCTCCCACAAAAGCTCCCAAACCACCGCACAACTGATGTACTAACGAAATCAACCCCGCTACGGTTCCCAAATGCGCCCGCCCGAACACCCTCGCAGCGTACACCATTACCAACGGCGCCGTGATAAGGAACGTCGAACCGTACAGCAACGCGAACAGCAAGATGCCCGGCGTATTCTGAAAGAATAGAGCAATCGCAAAGATAAGAATCCTGAACACAAAGCAAAGTGCCGTCGGCCACATCGGCCCGAACTTATCCGTGAACCAACCCGTCGCCATCACGCCTGCCAGCCCCATCAACCCCATCAGTGCCAGCAGATTCCCCGACAGCTTCGTCCCCAATCCACTATCGTCCGCGAATGCCACCACGTGCGTCGCAACGAAAAAGTCCTGGAACCCGCAGATGGCGTACACACCGGCCAGCAGCCACAACTTCGGCGACTTGAGCAACTCCACCGGCGGCAATACGCCCTGCTTCGTAGGCATCGCATGGTGCCCGGCCATCAGCGGGGCTTCTTCTTCGGCTGGCGGCTTCCGGTTCGCCCGCACTGTAATAAGCACTACCGGCAGCACGATAGCCAGGTTGATGATGCCTAGGATGCCGAACGTCCATTGCCAGCCTGTCGACTCCAAAAACGACGCCAGCAATCCGATGATGACCAGTTGCCCCAGCGCGTACCCGCCGATGGCCGTGCTATTCGCCATCCCCATCCGCTTCGCGAACCACCGGCTCACCATCACCCCGACCGGCGCCACCGACGTCCCCGCCGACCCAATCGCGAACACCACTCCGTACAGCAGATACGCCTGCCACAGCGATTGCACCAGCGCCATCAGCCCGATGCCCACCGACGCCAGGATGATTGAGAACACAAACACCCAGCGCGGCCCGTACCGGTCAATGATGCGCCCGAACACCGGCATCGCCACCGCCGACACCACCATGAACAGCGTGAACGCCAGCGATGTTTCCGACCTGCTCCAGCCCAGCTCCTCGCTCATCGGCTTCAACACCAGGCCCAGCGCGAACAGCGACCCCGCGTTAAAGAACAGCATCAAAACGGCGGTGCCCAGTATCACCCAGGCGTATTCGAACTTGCGCAAAGCATCTCCTAGATAAAAGCCGCGCCAGCATAGCATCGGCCCGTAGCATCGTCCAGAGTCGAATCGCCGCCGCCCGCATCTAATGGGACATGCACACGCTGGGAAGGCGTGGTAGTACTATTGTGATGTGAGGGAGGGGACATGACCCAGCAGAAAGCCAAGACCGACAACGGCACGCCGGCCGTCCGCCAGATGAAGACCGCCGACTCCGTCTTCTACGAAATCACCCGCAGCCTGTGCCCCGAATGTAAAACGGTCATAGACGCCCAGATACACCTCAAACAGGGCAAGGTCTTCATGCGCAAGCGCTGCGCCGAGCACGGCTGGTTCGTAGCCCTCATCTCCTCCGACGCCGAGGGCTACGTCAACAGCCTCAAGTACAACAAACCCGGTACCATCCCATTGGAGTTCGCCACCGAAGTGAAGGACGGCTGCCCGCTCGACTGCGGACTCTGCCCAGAGCACAAACAGCACACCTGCCTTGCGCTCATGGAGATCAACACTGGCTGCAACCTCGCCTGCCCCACCTGCTTCGCCAACGCCGGTACCGGCTACAACATCACCATGGAGGAGGCCGAGGTCATGCTCGACGCCTTCGTCCGCGCCGAGGCCGAGGCCGAGGTCGTCCAGTTCTCCGGCGGCGAGCCCACCCTGCACCCGCAGCTCTTCGAGATGATGCAGCTCGCCAAGGACAAGGGCGTCCGCCACGTCATGCTCAACACCAACGGCCTGAAGATCGTGCAAGATCCCGACTTCGCCCGCAAGCTCGGCGAGGCCCGGCCCATGATTTACCTCCAGTTCGACGGTCTTACGGACGAGACTTATGTGAAACTCCGCGGCGAACCCCTGCTCAAGACCAAGCTGGCCGTTCTCGACAAAATGGCCGAGCTCGACCTCCACACCATCCTCGTCGCTGCCATCGAGCGCGGCGTGAACGAGCACGAGGTCGGCGCCCTCATCAAGTTCGGTCTCGAACACCCCGCCGTTCGCGGTGTCAACTTCCAGCCCGTCACCCACACCGGGCGCCACCTCCCCTTCGACCCCACCGACCGCGTCACCATCCCCGAGGTCATCGAGCGCATCGAGGACCAGACCGAAGGCGTGTTCCTGAAGACCGACTTCGTCCCCGTCCCCTGCTGCCATCCGGGCTGCCAGTCCATCACCTACGCCTACGTCGAGGACGACGGCAAGGTCACCCCGCTGCCCCGCGTCCTCAACGTGGACGACTACCTCGACTACATCACCAACCGCACCTGGCCCGACCCGTCCAAGGACGTCAAGCACGCCCTCGAAGCCCTGTGGTCGTCCAGCGCCGTGCCCGGCTCCGACAAGGTCGCGGGCAACTTCGACTTCACCTGCACCACCTGCAACATCGACCTCGCTATCACCTCCGAGGAACTCGCCAAGCGCGTCTTCGCCGTCAGCATCAAAGACTTCCTCGACCCCTACACCTTCGACGTGAAGAAGGTCATGAAGTGCTGCATCGGCGTCCTCACCCCCGACGGCCGCACCATCCCCTTCTGCGCCTACAACAATGTCGGCTACCGCGAGGACGTCCGCGAGGCCATGCAACTCGAACGCGCCCGCGCTCGCATCGTCGCCAAGACCAACGGTGCGAAGACCAACGGCAAACCGAAGACCGCGACCAGGGCCGCGAAGAAGTAGCCGTGCGGATTATCCCTATTTGGATGCTGCCTACCGAGGTGCATATCCACGCCGACCAACGTCTCGCCTTTGAAGTGCTCACCGCCTTCAGCTCCGAACAGCCCGGCGGCGGCACCGCCAAGGTACTGGAAAAAGAAAGCGAGACGGAACTGCTCGTCGAGTTCCACACCACGGGCAAAAACCTGCTGGGCAGACCCAAAACCTACCGCACCGTCGAGCGCGTCACCCTCATCAAACCCGAACAAATAGACTTCGAAGGCGTCGAAGGCCCGTTGAAACACCTGCGCGACCGCATCACCGTCACCAGGGCTGGCGACTGCTGCCGCCTCATCTACAACAGCGAGTTCGGCATCGGCAAGTGGATAGCCGGCTGGCTGCTCGGCCTGCTGTTCGTAAAGCCCCAGATGCGCCGCCTTATGCGCGACCACCTGCAGGAGATGAAGGAAACCGTCGAAGCCCGCGCCAAGCGCAGCAAGGTCTACCCGCAGAAACCCTGCCCTCTCAAGGATATGGAAGAGGGCATGTCCGAAAAAGCCCCGCGTGCGTTTATCTCTCTGCTATCGCAGGAAGAAGTGGCGGCGGACGACACATCCCATAACCACCATGAGGCGAAGTCATGACCCAACCCGCCTTCTCAACCCAAACCGTCCAGAGCTGCTGCGTCTCCCTCTACAGCCACCCGCTCGTCGGCTGGCTCCTGGGAAACTCGCTCCACCCCGGCGGACTCAAACTTACCGAACAGCTCACAGACCTGCTCGAACTCGACTCCCGCTCCCACGTCCTCGACATCGGCTCCGGCACCGGCGCATCCGCCGTCCACATCGCCAAGCGCGTGAGGTGCCGCGTCACTGGCATCACCCTCGAACCGTCCGGCGTCGAGTCCGGCACCAAGCTCGCTATCGAGCAGGGCGTACCCCACCTCGTGAACTTTATCGAAGGCGACTTCCACACCGCCGATCTGGATAAAAACTCGTTCGACGCCGTCCTCATGGAATGCGTCCTGTCCACCATCCCCGACAAGCCCGCCGCCCTCGCCCGCATCGTCGCATTGCTCAAACCGGGCGGACGACTCGGACTCACCGACGTCACCGTGGACGGCCCCCTGCCCTCCGACCTCGACGCCGTCCTGCTTACCGCGGGATGCGTCGGCGGTGCGCTGCCCCTCGACGACTACCGCGCCCTGGTTAAACAAGCAGGCCTGACCATCAACGGCAGCCAGCCGCTGCCGCAGGTGGCCCAGAACTTCATGCGCGACCTCTCCGGCAAGCTCATGATGGCCGAGGCCGCCACCAAGCTGGGCAAGATCGAGATTCCCGACGGCGGCATAGACACCGCCAAAGCCCTCCTTGCCTCCGCCCGCGACGCAGCCACCAACGGCCGCCTCGGCTACGCCCTCCTCACCGCCATCAAACCCAACTAATCTCAACCCATTTTCATAGTCAACCGGCTCTTCCCACTCCTAATTGGCAGTCCAGAGGGCTTGCAGCCTTTTGGCGTACCCCTACTCACTTCGGCCTTGAATCGTAATCACCTTCGGCGTCGCAAAAAGCCGCTCCATGTTCGCCTTATTAACATCCTCCTCGGTCAGTGTCAGCCGAGGCCCTCCTA
>JAQBWG010000022.1 GCA_027625225.1 Chloroflexota bacterium
AAACAGCCCTCTGGATTGCCCGCATCGCATACACCTTGGTCAGATGCTGTCGGTACTCTGCCGAGGCATGAATGTCGGACAGGCAGTCAATGCCGTCGTCCGCCACGCCCGCAGCCTTGCGAATCGTCGCTTCGTCCAGCTTCTTGCCTTTAAGAGCCTCTTCTGTCTTGAATGCCCGAACCGCATGGTCTCCCGCGCCCGTAACACCAATGCGCGCTCCTGTGCACGTGCCGCTACCATCCACCATGACGATAGCGGCAACACCTACCACCGCGTAGTGCGACGCCTTGTTAGCAAACTTCTCGTACGCTGCTCCTGTGCCTTTCGGCAGGGCGGGGACGTCGATACTGGTCACAATTTCGTCCGGCTCGATGGCCGTCGTCAGCAACCCTTGGAACCAGTCGTCAATGGCCACCGTCCGGCCTTTACCGGATGACGTGGTTGTCTTGATCTTCGCACCCAGAGCCAGCACCACAGCAGGAAGGTCGCCTGCGGGGTCAGCGTGTGTGATACTGCCGCCGATGGTGCCCATATTGCGCACCTGAATGTCGGCTACCAGTGATGTGGCTTCAGCCAGCACTCCAACCTTCGACTTTACATCCTTGGACGTCTCAATCTGGAAGTAAGTGGTCATAGCCCCGATGGACAGGCCGTCTGCCGTTGCCTTGATGCCGGAAAGGCCGGAAACCTTGCGCAGGTCAATAAGAACCTCCGGCTGAGCCAATCTCAGCTTCATCAACGGGATGAGGCTGTGCCCACCGGCCAGAATCTTCGCCTTACCGCCGTGCTGTGCAAGCAGTTTCGCCGCCTCGGACACGGAAGTTGGTGCGTGATAGTCGAATGTGCTGGAAATCATATGATTCTCTCCTCGTGCATAAACGTACTCGCCGGACTACTTCTTGTTAGCGGCGTACTGGATGGCCTTTACGATGTTGTGATAGCCCGTGCAGCGGCAGTAGTTGCCCGCCAACGCCGTGCGTATATCCTGCTCGGTAGGCTTCGCATTGAGCTTCAGCAGCGCGAACCCGGTCATCATCATGCCCGGGGTGCAGAAGCCACACTGAAGGCCGTGTTCTTGGAAGAACCCTTCCTGTATGGGGTCGAGTTTCCCGTTTTTGGACAAACCCTCGACCGTGGTAACGTTGCCACCGTCGGCTTGCACCGCGAACACCGTACACGACTTGACCGCCTTGTCGTCGAGCATAACCGTGCACGCACCGCACTGACTCGTATCGCAGCCAATATGTGTACCGGTGAGATTGAGTACCTCACGCAGATACTGGACGAGTAGCAGTCGCGACTCGACCTCGTTCGTATGTTTCTTGCCGTTGACGGTGATGGTAACTGTTTGACCCATGCTCGTCTCCTCCTCGTTCGCCCGTATGCAAATCGGTCCGACCAGGCGCATCATGTGTTTAGCTAAATCAGACGCGGCGTGATTTAAACAGAAATAGCGCCGTGCCGCAAGTCCCAGCATATCTGTTTATAGATAGAAAGTCGCCTTCACCGGTATGGTACAGTAAAGCCGTATTTTGAACAGTACCACCTATGAGGAGCTGGCATAGTGAAAGTAACAGGCACATACACCTTCGAAGCATCCCAACAAGCCGTTTGGGATACACTCCAGTCGCCCGAGGTGCTTGCCTCGTGTATACCCGGCTGCGACCGCTTCGAGCCCGAAGGTGAAGGGCAATACGACGTCGCCATGCAAGTAGGCATCGGCCCCATCCGTGGCGCGTACACCGCCAAAATCTCTCTAACCGAACAGAAGGCTCCTGACTTCTACCGCATGGCGGTAAAAGGCTCCGGTTCTGGCGGAACATTCAACGGTGAAGGCTCGGTCACGCTGAGCGAGGAAAACGGTACAACGTCCGTTGCCGTAGACGGCGACGTTCATGTCACCGGCGTCGTGGCTCGCGTGGGACAGCGATTGATGGGCTCCGCAGCCAAAACCATGCTGGAGCGCTTTTTTAGTTGTATGGGTAGTAAAATAGTAAGTTAGTAGCAACTTACTGAACGAGGAGGCGGACTCATGGCAAGTGTAGTCAGCGGCGACCCGAAGGACGGGGATGTTCTCTTACTCGTAGGCACGCGCAAGGGCGCGTTCGTTCTTTCCAGCGACGAAGCACGGAAGAAATGGCGCATCTCGGGTCCGCACTTCACGGGCTCCGACGTCTTCCACGTTACCCACGACCCGCGCGGAGACGGCGCAATTTTCTCAGCAGTCAACAACCCCATCTGGGGTTCGGAAGTCCAGCGAAGCTACGACCTCGGAAAGACATGGCAGAGCGCCGGTGAAGGCCCTGCTTTCAAAAAAGGCACCGAGAAGGGCAGCGTAAATCGTGTCTGGCACGTGGAGCCCGGCCGTGCCAGCGAACCCAACGTCGTCTACGCCGGTGTAGACCCCTGCGGCACTGTTCCGCAGCGACGACGGTGGTGTGAACTGGACCGAAATTACCTCTCTCACAAACCACTCTTCCCGCCCAAACTGGCAGCCCGGCTTCGGCGGACTCTGCCTACACAGCATGGTGCTCGACCCTTCCAACACTCAGCGCATGTGGGTCGGCATCTCTTCTGTCGGTGTATTTGGAACCAATGACAACGGCAAGACTTGGAACCCGATGAACAAGGGTGTGCGAGCCGACTTCGCCCCCGACCCGTTCCCCGAATACGGCCAGTGCACCCACAAGATGCTGTCCCACGCCACAACGCCTAACGTGCTATACCAGCAAAACCACTGCGGCTTCTTCCGTAGCGACGATGGCGGCTCACAGTGGCTCGACCTCTCGGACGGCCTTCCTTCACGTTTCGGCTTCGTGATGGGCGTGCACTCCAAAGACCCCAAGACCGTTTACGTGCTCCCCGAAGACCGCGCGACCACCAAAGACATCGGCGGCGGAATGCGCTTCGTATCCGACGCCAAGTTCCGCGTGTTCCGTAGCAAGAACGGGGGGGGCAGGACTGGCAGCCGCTCACCAAGGGCCTGCCTCAGCAAAACGCCTACCTG
The DNA here is from genome assembly GCA_027625225.1 of Chloroflexota bacterium. Taxonomy (GTDB): domain Bacteria; phylum Chloroflexota; class Dehalococcoidia; order Lucifugimonadales; family VGZR01; genus VGZR01. The sequence continues at coordinate 3,008 of JAQBWG010000022.1, forward strand.
CACACCATGCGCGAGGGCATGGCAACCGACTCGTTCGACTCCTGTGGCATCTACATCGGCGCCACCAGCGGCCAGATTTTCTACAGCCGCGACGACGGCGAGAACTGGGAAATGCTCATAGATAACCTCCCGCCCATCAACTCCGTCGAGATCGGCAAGGCGTAACAGGCATATGGCCGGGGAATACATCCAGGCCAGGCAGACCAACGGCGTTTTAGTCGTCACGATGGACGACCCACCCACACGCAACGCCATTGGTATCGAGATGGTCGCCGCCATCGAAGTTCAACTCGATTTGCTAGAGTCAGACCCATCACTCCGCGCGCTGGTGCTCACCGGGCACGACCCCTCGTTCTGCTCCGGCGCTAACGTCCGCAAGATGCACGAGTCCAACCTCGCCCGTTCTGCTGAGCAGGACCAACAGGGCGATTTGTTTCAACCTTGGGACGACCTTGACCAGGCATGGGCAGACGCACCCGAAAACAGCAGTGAGGAGATGGATGCCGTGAGGATGCTCACCGTGCGCCTCCATAAACTCCAAAAGCCGTCCATCGCCGCCGTGAACGGCCACGCCATCGGCCTCGGTATGGGCATCGCCCTGGCCTGCGACATCCGCATCGCCTCGGAGCGCGCCCAGTTCTCCGAAGCCTTCATCCGAAACGGACTCATTCCCGCCGACGGCTCCACCTGGTTTCTACCCAGACTCATCGGACTCGGCAACACCCTGCTGCTCCAATACACCGGCGATATGATTCCGGCGGATGACGCCTACCGTATGGGTATCGTGTCGCAGGTCGTGCCCCACGACGATCTCATGGGCACCGTAATGGACCTGGCCCAGCGGCTCGCGCAAGGGCCGACGTACAGCATAGCCCTCATCAAAAAACTGGTGCAGCAATCGCTAAAAGTGAACTTCGAGGAGAGCATGAAGCTGGCCGGCCCTGCCCAGGCTCTCGCTCGTAAGACTCATGACCATCGCGAAGGCGTGCAGGCGTTCCTGGAAAAACGCCGCCCGCACTTCAAGGGCCGCTAGTCGAAAAACCCGGCCTCGATGTGCTCGGCCACGGTGCTTGCCACTAGTTCAGGGCGCTGAAGCGGCACGTCGTGGACACTATCCTCGAACCAAACGGTCTTTGAGCGCGATAGCGACTTCTCCGCCTGCCCTACCCATTTTTCCCGTCGTTCTTTCCAACCCGAATGCTCTTCGCTGTCTTCTTTTCGTCGCGCAGGCAACAAAAGCACCGGGCATTTCACCTCCGGGTAAAGTAGAGTCGGTCGATGGTCCCAGAACGCGTCCACCACCTGCATATGGTTGGCCCGTTTGAATTTCGGGCTCACCGTGCCGTCCGGCTGCTCCTCGAATACCGATAACATCAGTTTTCGTAGCTCCGGCGTCACTTCGAACCCGAAGTCCCATGTCTTCGCCCGCTCCTTCATCTGCTGCATGGTGATGCCCGTGAAGTCCGGTGGCGCCATGTCTACCCGCGCCTTCTCCAGTGTCATCCCTGGGGTGGCCGATATTTCTATCATCCCGCCGTCAACCAAGCAAATCCCTTTGCACAACCCGTGATTATCTGCTGCCAACTGCACCGCCACGTTCCCGCCCCATGAGTGGCCAGCGACGATTGGCTTCTGAAACCCCAGCGCCTTCATGAACTCCCGCAGGTCAGTTGCCACCGTTGCAAAGTCGTACCCGTCGTCCGGCTTGTCGCTGTCGCCGTGCCCACGCTGATTCACCGCGACCACCCGAAACGAACGACTCAGCAATGGCGCAACGAAGTGCCAGATGTGTGTCGAAGAAGCCAACCCGTGCAGCAGCACGACGGGTTGCCCATCGCCGCCCCAATCCTTGTAGTTCAGATTGATGCCGTTGACGGCAACGTACTTGTCTTCGGGAAAACTCATCGGCGCTTGATAGGAAGGAACTCTTTCGGAAACTTCGCCGACACGGAATACAGTGTGTCCACCATATTTGCCAACCGTACCTTAGCCACGTGCGAACATAGCTGATACGCCGCTATCCGTTCGATGCCGTAGTCGGCCTCAAGCCACAGGATAAGCTCGTAGAACGCGATACGCGCCGCGTCTTCCATCGGCCTCGCGCTACCCACCGTCATGATATATTCGTCGTTCTCGATACGCGGTGTCCGTATAGGGTGCTTCTTGATGAGATTGAACGTCAACACACCCCGCGTTGATACCTCGATAGCCGAACCCGACACCTCGGCGTCTCCCTGTCTCGCATGCCCGTCGCCGATGCAGAACAACACACCCGGCACCTCGACAGGCAAGTACACCGTGTTGCCCGGGCATACATCGGGATCGTCCATATTACCGCCGTGGAAGCCGGGCGAAAGTGTACTTATTGCCTCCAGCGACGGCGATGTCCCAATAGTGCCGTAGAACGGCTCGATAGGAATCTTGGGGATGTCCAGACCTTGTCCCCAGGTAATGAGGTCGCCATTGATTTTATGTTTGAAGATGCGCGCCTTCAGCGGGTCGTTCAGCGTCCTGGTCCACGACGTCCCGCACACGCCACCAAAATCGGGGATGATCGCACTGATGCCGAAATCGCGCGCAATCTCCACCTGCTCGATTTTTACGCTGAGCATGTCTCCGGTCTCAGCGCCTTCGATGTAAAACGGCCCGGTCATCGGATTCACGAAGGGCATCTGTACGATATCTGTAAGCGTTTGCGATTCGGAGTGAATCTCATTGCCAAAGGCGTCCATCGTTTGCAACTCTACCGTCTCGCCCGGCTTTATTCTGGCGATGGGTTTCGCATATGGGCCGATGACACATATCCAGTTCTTCTTATCGTGGTCGGGAACAATGGTTTGCATAGCCACCTCCTTTAACGCGCCTAGCGTATGAGAAAGAGGCCGACATGACAAGCGCTACTCTACGGCCACTCCAGCGTCTTGCCGTCGTACACATCGTTTAGAAAACTATCGTCGAACGCCGTCTTGTAGTCGAACGGCTTTGTAATGGCCCCGTGTTTGATGAACTCGTCATACAGCGCATTCCACTGCTCGTCCGTCATCCAACCCAGTCCGTGTTCATCCGTCACCGGCCCCACTGCATCGGCTAACTCCTGCGCCAGCATATACTGCTGATGCTCACGATTCTCGTCCGGCGCGTACTGCATCACGATATCCAGCGCACCCTCAGGGTCGCCCAGTGCGTCTTGAAAACCCTTCAGCGTCGCCTTCAAAAACTTTCGCACTAGTTCCGGGTCCTGCTTGGTTGTATCTGTGTGGGCGATGTATGTCAGTCCCAGCGTCGGAATACCGAAGTCTGCCGGATCCCATAACACCACATCGAACCCCAGCCGCCGGATGGTATCCGGCTCGTTAGACTTGAAAATCGCCAGGATATCCACCTGTCCCTCGGTAAGGACACGCGGGTCGAACCCCACGCTCACCTCTTGAATCTTCGACCTGTTTGTCCCCGTCGCCTCCAGAATCGCCAGGTACTCCGGCGGCACCGAAGTCTTGTACCCGAACGTCTTGCCTTCCCAGTCGTTCGGCGTGCTCAGGCCAGAAGATGCCATGGCGACATAGCCGTTCTGCCCCCGTTGCCCGAACAAAGCGAACGCCGCAATCGGCACATCGGGATCTGAACGCCTGCGTAACACCGAGCCGGCATCCGCCGTGGTAAACGCGATATCGCCCGCCAACAGCAGCTTGAGGTGTTCCCCTGTCGAAGCGTGCCGTATCTCTACGTCCAGCCCTTGTTCCGCGAAATAGCCCTTCTCCTTCGCAATATACGCTGCTACGAAGGGAAGATTCGCCTGCGGTTTGAATCCAGCCATGAAAATAATCTTCTGCGGCTCCTGGGTCGCCTGTACGGACGCAGGGGCGTCGCTTCTACAGGCCGCACCAAGCAACAACCCCAGTGTGAGGAGTGCGAGCGGCAAAACCATTTTCCGAAGCATGATGAGATAAGCCTCCTAGGTGATAATGTTCGACTCGTGCCAGAACAGCACGCGCCGTTCGAGATACCACACGAATATAGTCAGGCCAATACCGATGACCGCGAGCGTAACGATGGCCGAGAACAGCGTAGGCATATCCAGGTTGTTGTGCGCGACGATGATGACACTGCCTAAGCCTCTGTCGCCGCTGAACCACTCCCCCACGACCGCGCCGATAACTGCCAGCGGCACGCTGATGCGAAACGCCGCGAACAGATACGGCAGCGAGCCGGGCAGTCGCAACTTCCAATACACCTCGCGTTTCGACGCCGACACTGACCGGAAGAACTCCAACGACTCGGTTCGAACGTCACGCAGCCCGACAAGTCCGTTCACTAACACGGGGAAAAACGTGATGAGGGCGGCGATGAGTATCTTGGGGAAAGACCCGAACCCGAACCAGATAACAAACAGCGGCGCAACAGCGACGATGGGCGTCACCTTCACCAGCACCGCCAGTGGAAACAGACTGCGTTCCAGCAATCGTGAGTGAGCCATGATGGTCGCACCAGCGATCGCCACCGCGCTCCCCAGCGCAAAGCCAGCCAGCGCCTCGCCAAGAGTGATGCCCCCGTGTTTGACGAAGAAGCCGATGCCGTCGAAAAGCCGTTCAAAGATACGTGAAGGGGCGGGAATCAGATAGGTAGGGACATCGGCAACACGCACCCAGATTTCCCACGCGACGCCAGCGATGAAGAGTGCTACAAGGGGAGGAAGGAGATAACCGACAACCTGATATAGCGCCCTCGTTTCGCCGGGCGCGGAAGCGTCTCTTTCGGTTGACCGGGCCTTAGTCCCCTTCGCCAGTCGGGGTAGCCGCACTTACAAAGGCGGTCTCCCGTGAAAGGGATTCTAAGATTCGGTCAGCGTAGTCCAAAAACTTCGTTGTACGCTCCACTTCCTTGGTTCTGGGTCGGGACAACTCGATTCGCACGTCGTCCACAATACGTCCCGGACGCGGTGATATGACTATAACACGGTCGGATAATAACACAGCCTCAGATATGCTGTGGGTGACGAACAGTACAGTCTTTCGCGACTGCTCCCATATCTGCAACAACTCGTAACGCATCGCCGAGCGTGTAAGCTCGTCCAGCGCGCCCAGAGGCTCGTCCATAAGCAACACAGACGGATCGAACACCAGTGCCCGTGCCAGCGCAACCCTTTGCTTCATCCCGCCTGAAAGCTGATGCGGATAGTAGTTACCAAAGTCGGCGAGCCCCACCGCTGCCAACAACCTCCCCAATTCGGCATCGCCTCTACCATTTGAAGATGTGTTCAACTCCAGTGGTAGTCGGACGTTTTGCTCGACTGTACGCCACGGCAGCAACGCAGCGTCCTGAAACACAAAGCCGATATCTTTGCGACGCTGCGCCTCCACTGGCTCCACACCGGCTATTGAGACTCGCCCTTCCGTCTGGCTAAGCAGTCCGCCGATAATCCGAAGCAGGGTCGTCTTACCCGACCCGCTCGGCCCAATGAGTGATACGAACTCACCCTGTCCAATATCCATATGAATATCGTCAAGAACGTGCAAACTCTCTCCCGTTGTGGAAAAAGAATGGCGTATGCCCTGTGTCGTGATGTTAGAAGTAGTCGTCATATACTCGATATCCCTATCAGATGGTAACGCTACATCACACCATTTACAAAAACAAACGGCCCGCTGGCGCGTTGCCACCGGACCGTACTTCCTCTCACAACAAATGGCTACGAAGTGGTCGTTTCCGCCACCTTCTTGAATAGCGACTTCGCCAGGTTCAGGTCTATCGGTGAGCCGCCCTCGTACACCTCATGAATAGCTTTCACCACCTGACCGGTGTCCGCTGTTTTCATGATGTAGCCATCGGCGCCTGCGGCTATCGCGTCAGCTATATACTGCTCGCCATACCCGCTGAGCATCAGCACGTGGATCTCCGGCCACAACGTCTTAACCTTGCGCGTGGCCTCGATGCCATTCATCCCCGGTAGCGTGATATCCATCACCATGACTTCCGGCTTTATTTCGTCTATCTTTTCCAGCGCCGCCTCGGCGGAGGTCGCCTCACCGACAAGCAGCAACGAGTCTTCGTCCTCTATGAGCAGCTTCAGCGCATCCAGTACAAACGCATGATCTTCCACCAAAAACACCTTAATACGTTCCGAATCGCTCAGGTTATCGTGCGCTTTCACATGAGCGGAAGGAAATTGCACAAGGTTGCTTCTAGGCTTTTCAACCGTACCTGTCGCCTTGGACAGTGCTGCAACGAAGTCGGACGCCTTCTCGTACCGCTGGTTCGGCTGCTTATGGAGCGCCTTGACTATCGCCTGCTGCACTTGCTTATCCAAAGCCGGTATGTGAAGCACCCGGTCTGGCTTGGGAAACTCCAGGGCCTGTTTCACGTGTGCCGTCGCCGTCGCAACCCGGGTCTCACCGATAAACGGCGGCCGCGTCAGCAACATCTCGTACACCAGCACCCCTAAAGCGTAGATGTCGCTGGCCGGAACCGGAGGCTCCCCCAACACCACTTCTGGGGCCATGTACTCCGGCGTTCCGAACACCGAAGTCTCGCTCGATGCGTATGTAGAACTCTTTAGCAGCCGAACCAGTCCGAAGTCGCCCAGGATAGGCCGGTTCGCTCCATCCAGCAGTACATTGCTTGGCTTGAGGTCGCTGTGAACTATGCCCTCGCCGTGTGCATAGTCTAGGGCATCCGCCAAAGGAGTCACTATCTTCAACATCTCTTCGATAGTGAACGCCCTGCCCAGCTGCAGGTAGAGTGTCCCACCGGGGACAAGCTCGGTAACCAAAAACGCGAACTCCCCGTCCTCTCCGTAATCGTGTACTTTGAGGATATTGGGATGGGAGAGCCGTGCCACGGCACGCGCCTCCCGCCGGAAGCGTTCAATAAACGCTTCACTGCTGGTTCGCTCGGGCGGCAGCACTTTGAGCGCAACGTCCCTCCCGAGTTTCGGGTCGTTCGCCTTGTAGACGCTGCACGTGCCACCCTGACCGATGAGTTCGAGAACCTCGTATCGGTCGAGTGAGTTACCCTGGAGTTTGAACCGATCGTCCGGCATCAATCGTCCCTTCAGTTCGTCCTTGTCTTATACGCCAGACTTCACGACTTCTTTCTCTCCACGGCCTATCGCCACCGCATCGGCTACTGGCGGGTCGTATCGATATCCGACGCCCCATACCGTGATGATGTAGCGCGGATTACGGGGGTTCGCCTCCAGCTTGCTGCGGAGGCTCGCGATATGCCACTTGACCACATCCTGGGAATAGTGCGGGGATTCCCACACGCTCTCCAGGATGTCGCGCACCGAGCACGTTCGGCCGGAATGGTCCGTGATGAACCATAGGAGTCTGAACTCGGTGGGCGTCAGTTCCATCGTCTTATTGTTAAGTTTGGCCTCATGACGGTCGTAGTCAATCGTCAGGATGGGATCCGAATACCGCTTGGGTTCCGAATCCGATCCTCGCTCTAGGACTTCTGTCCTAGAGTCATGCTATGAGGACGTTAGATGACTGTCAAGCCGATTTATAGGTACTCCGTAAGCAATCGCAGATTCAACACGACGAAATTAGCTGGCTTCTTTGGCCGATTCCGCCAGCGCCTTCTTTACCTCTGCGGCGATATGCTCATACTCTTTCCGAACGTCTTTGCTCACCAGCGATGCGGGCTTCGTCCCGTCACGGTAATCCTTCCGCATCTCGGTGCGTCCCAGGAATCGCAAGCCCATCTCGGCGGCAAGCTGTTCGCCCCCGCCGGAGCCGAACATATCTCCCGCCATATTCTCCACGACACCCAGCACGTTAAGCTTCAATGTCTTGATCATATTGATAGACCGCTTCGCATCCACCATCGCCAGCTCTTGCGGGGTTGATACCACCACGAAGCCGTCGAGCGATAACGTCTGCATCACCGTGAGCGGCGAGTCGGACGTACCCGGCGGCATGTCCACTACCAGGTAATCGAGCGGCCCCCACTGGGTTGACTGCAAAATCTGCTGGATGGCGTTGTGAATCATGGGGCCGCGCCAGATGATGGCCTCGTCCTCGTTCTCCTGAAAGAACGCCATGGACATGACCTTTACGCCGAAGCGCTCGGGCGGATCCATCTTCTTGTCTTCGCTGACCACCGGCGGTTCGTACACCTTCATGGCGCGGACGACGTTGGGGCAGTCTATATCCACGTCGAGGATGCCGACCTTGGCGCCGCCCTGGGCCAGCGTGACAGCGAGGTTGACGGCCACGGACGTCTTGCCCACGCCGCCCTTGCCGCTGTAGACGCCGATCTGATATTTGATTTCGGCCATGGCGGCGGTCATGCTGCGGCGCTGCTCGAACTGCTTTTTCATGGATTCGATGCGGGCGCGGGCCTGCGCGGCCTGCGGGTTGAATCCGCCTTGTTTACCGGCTTGCGCGCCTTGTTGGCCGGGTTGCTGAGGCGATTGGCCGGGGGTTTGGGGTGGGGAATGATGTCCTTCGGGGTGTTGATGCGTCATATCTGAGTCCTATCTGTTTTCCGGGGGTTGAGAGTGTGCCCCCTGTAGCTGGGGATGATGTCCCTAAGATGCCTATTAGGATGATACGAGATATGGGGCCGGGTGTGTACCCAAAGATGTCTTATGATGCCCGGTGAAAAAGATTGGGGCGGGCCTGAGACCCGCCCCTTCTTGTTCGTTACTTGTCAGCCTGTCTAGTCGAGACCGAGCTGGGCTTTGCCTTCCGGCGTGATGAGGTCGGGAGACCAGGCCGGTTCGTAGACCATCTCGACATGGACGTCTTCGACTTCGTCCATTTCGGCGATGCGCCACTCGGCCTGCTGGGCGATGTAGGGGCCCATACCGCAGCCGGCGAAGGTGAGGGTCATCTGGACGTTGACGGTGCCGTCTTTAACTTCGCAGCCATAGATGAGGCCGAGATCAACGACGTTGACGGGTATCTCGGGGTCGTAGACGTCCCTTAGGGCTTCCATGACCGCTTCTTTGGTAAGGGCTGTTGCTTCTGTAGCTTCTGCCATTGTGTTCGCCTCCTGATGAACGATGTACGCCTGGTTGTGCGAGTGGCCGTATTCAGGTTCATAGACCATCTTAAATCTGGGGCGAGGGCGTGTCAAACGGTTGAAGCGATGGTTTTGGGGGTATTAGTCTCCGCTGTTGGGGCTACTTTCCCCCGCCCTTCCCCTCACCGGAGCCAGAGTCGCCACCCTTGCCAGTGTCGCCGCCTTTAGAGTTGTCACCAGAGCCGCCGTCCTGTTTAGACTGGTCATCGCCTTTCTTGGTGTCATCGCCTCCTGAGGTGTCACCGCCTTTGGCGGCTTCCTCTTGTTTTTGTCTTTTACGTTCCGCCGCTTTTTGTTTGGCTTCGTCCAGTTTGGCCTTATCTTCCTCGCTGGCATTGTCGCGAGCCTTCTCCGTCTTTTTCTCCACTTCAACCCTGGCCTGAGCCTTCAATTGACGCAGCTTCTCAAGCTTTTCCCTATCCTGTTAGGTCAAATCGGACTGGTTTTCAGCGGCGGCCTGAGCCAGCTTCTCTTCATAGCGTGCGAGGCGTTCCTGCACATTCTTCTCTTGCAACGCCCCTTTTGTTTCTTGAGTGCCGTCCATTTTCTCGCGGATAATGAGAATCACCTCTTCCCCCTCTTCCAACTCACCTTGCACCTGGCGTTTCCTGCCTTCCTCGTCGATGACGGTGTGTTCTCCCTCCGAGGGTTGCTCTTCTTCATCGTCGGTGGTAACAACACCGCGCCGATGGGTGCGGGTGGCTTCGTCGGGGATAATAAGAATCTCCACGGCGAAGGTGGCTTCAGAGTCGGCGACGTCCACGCCTATCCTGGCGGGCCCGGCGGTCTGAATCATCACCCGCTGGCCGGGTTCGACCTCGACTTGGTCGACTTCGTCGACTCCTATGAGCAACCGGGTCGTGGGGTCCAACCTGAGTCGCACGACCACCTCTTCGTCGCCGTACATGGTGGTAAAGGTGGGGAACTGCTCATTGGAAACCAGCAGGTTGGCGAAGAAGCCGACCGAGTCGAGGAATGTGGGGCCTACGTCTTGTGGCTGTACGTCCGACTCATCACTGACGGTGACGGTCTCGTTCACGGTGATGAGGGCAGGCGGTGGCTCTGGAATGACCTGCACGCCATCGCCCACGGTGACGGTCTCGTTTACCGTAATGAGGACAGGCGGTGGCCCTGGAACAGCCTGCACTCCATCGTTAACGCCAATGGTTTCCTGCACGTTGATGATGACAGGCTGAGGCACGGAGCCGTCGTCGTCCACTCCGATGTCCTCATCAACGATTATGGTGATGGGGGTCGGCGTTTGTGCGTGAACGACGCCCAGCGCGGTAGCGTACATAAGCAGGAGCACGCCGGACAGGGGCATCAGTTTGGTGAGCAACAACTTCATCAGGTGTTAATTCGTCCCGCTAGTTGAAGCTGATGGTTACGGTGACGTCGATACGCTGACCCGCCGTCACGTCGACCGGCGTGGTCAGCGTCTTCAGGGTAAAGACACTCCCCAGGCCAGTGTTGCAATTCAATGATGTGGATGGCGCCACATCGGGAGTACATAGAACAATTTGGGTTTTCACGTCCGTAATCTGTCCCGCTTGGACGCTATCCGGAGCGTCCATCAACGCGGTGGCGGAGCCGCTGAGGATGAGGCCAGCACTTGAGCTATTTGATACATCCAGACCGTGGAAAATACCAAGGGATTCGTCAAGCGTCGTGCCCGTAGAGTTCGTGATGGTGCAAGGCCCCCTACCGCTGGTTTGACTCCGCCAGCAAGGATTAGTCAAGCCTGAGGCAGACAAGCCAATCGACCAGCCGCCGACGGATAAATCTCGGGCCAAAATATCCCTCAGTAGGGTAAAAAGTCCAGGCGATCACGCTGTTCTTCCTGGGTGGGGCTTCGGAAATACAGGACGAGGCCAAGAACGCAGGCGAGGAGTTCTGGGTAGCTATCGTGGGGCCGCTGACGAGTTTCGTGCTGGCGGGCATATTCGCTTTGCTCGACGGGGCCATACAGAACGGAAACGAGCAGCTCGACACGATATTCGGATACCTGTGGTTCATCAATTTAGCCCTGGGTATATTCAATCTGGCGCCGGCGTTCCCGATGGACGGCGGCCGGGTACTGCGGGCGCTGGTGTGGAAGTCGACCGGCAGTTTGAGCAGAGCGAACACGGTGGCGACGACGGTGGGGCAACTTTTGGGATTCGCCCTCATCGGCGTCGGTCTGTTCTATATATTC
>JAQBWG010000023.1 GCA_027625225.1 Chloroflexota bacterium
GCGTAAGCTGCGTAGTGCGCTAAAGGATATTGGAGAGGCTGTCCGGTATACGTTTAGTGAGCCGTTGATGCTGGGGCTTTTGCTGCTGATGGCGTTACCGGCGATGTTTGTGATGCCGTTCGTGGCCGGGCTGATGCCGGTTTTGGCGGCTGAAGTGTTCAAGGTTGGGCCGACAGGGCTAGGTGCGCTGTTCTCTGCGATGGGGGCAGGTGCGTTGCTTGGAAATTTGACGGTCGCGGCTGTCGGTACGAGCGTAGGCATGGGGCGAATGCTCGCAATTACTAGCGTCTCAACCGTGGTATTTATGGCACTGCTGGGGTTCAACCAGATATTCGGATTCGGCATTGTTATCATCCTGGTGCTCAGTGCCTCATTCACGGGGTTATTGACGCTCATCAATGCGGCTATACAGGTTGCTGTGAAGGATGAGATGCGTGGACGAATCGGCGGACTGATGATGGTGGTTTGGGGCATATCGCCATTGGGATTTTTATTATCGGGGTTGCTGGCCGAATATCTTGGGGTATCAAGGGCGATTCTTATAGCAACAGCTGCGCTGGCCGTATTCCGATTAGCGATTTACTTCCGCTTCAAGGTCATCAGACACTTTTAGAGTTTTCTCCGGTCTCGGTCTTTGCCTGGCTCCAGAGGTCTTCTTTTTCGTCCATCGTCATGTCTGAGAAGTTGCGAGCTTGCCCACTTGCACTGCGTTCCATGTGAGAAAACCGCGTGGAGAAGCGAGCGTTGGCCTTGCGGAGTGCGCCCTCGGCATCGATGTTGTGCCAGCGAGAGAAATTCACGATAGAGAAGAGCAGGTCGCCAATCTCGGCTTCGCGTTGGTCAGGTGTAGAGGCAGAGCGAATCTCTTCTACCTCTTCGCTTACTTTGTCTATCACGTCTTTCGCGTCTTCCCAATCGAAGCCGAGACGGGCGGCACGAATCTGGACTGCCTGGGCGTATCCGAGCGCGGGCATTGCCTTTGGGACGCCGTCCAAGGCGGATTTGTCGGAGTCTTTGCGTTCTTTGCGCTTGAGTTCTTCCCAGTTCGCTTAGACTTCTCCTGCGTCCTTCGCGTCGGCCGAACCGAACACGTGAGGGTGGCGGCGAACGAGTTTTTCTTGCAGAGTGCGGAAGACATCGGAGGGGGAAAAGTGGTCTTGTTCGGAGGCGATACGCATCTGAAAGGCGATGTGGAGAAGAACGTCACCGAGTTCTTCGGTAAGAGATTGGGTATCGGAGTTGTCCATAGCCTCCACGGCTTCATAGGCTTCTTCGATGAATTGCCGTTTGAGGGATTCGCGGGTTTGCTCTTTGTCCCAGGGACAACCTTTCGGTCCACGCAGGAATGCCACCAGCTGTAGCAGGCCGGCGAAGTCGTCGGAATAGCTTGTGTCGCGATGGGGCATCAATTCCATCCCTTTCTCTCCTTGAGGGTGGGCTATATTGCTATGTTAGTATCGAGCTATGCGACTCGGAAAAACTTTGATTGTGACGTTGTTTGTGCTGGTGATACCGGTATTTCTTATCACTTCCAACGTCCGATGGGTCATCGCAGCCCCTTTTCTTTACAGCTACGGTTTCGACAGGTATGACATCCCGGAGAGAACCGGTATTGAACGCTCCGAACTTTTGAGCGCCGCAGGCCAAATCCGAGAGTATTTTGACAACGGCGAGGAGTTTTTAGACGTTCGGGTTACCCAGAACGGTATCACACGAAGTTTGTATAACGAACGAGAGATTCTGCATATGAAGGATGTAAAAACCCTGGTGCGAGGGGTCTATCTCATCCATGTTTCGAGTGCCGCCTTTATCGGGGCGTTCATATTGATAGGGCTTTGGTTCCTGCGGCGGCAGTTTATTCCGTACCTGGCAAGATTTGCAGCGCTAGGGGGTGTTCTGAGTGTCTTCCTGGTGGGGTTGGTTGGGGTGGTAGCTTTAGCCGGATTTGACCAGCTATTTCTGCAGTTCCACCTCATAAGCTTTAGCAATGATTTGTGGATACTCGATCCCAATTCAGATTACCTGCTGATGATGTTTCCGGAAGGATTCTTTTTCGATGCGACGATGTGGATCGCAGGGTCAACGGTAGTGGAGGGGATTATTCTGGCGATGTTGCCACTTTTGTTGCGTTGGTTTTCAGGACGCCGCCAATCTATGGGGTTGTCGGAGCTAGTTCATACCAGCGAACCTAGTCCGGAAGTAAGTCCACATAAGTAAAGAGGCCACTTTGAAAACAGGGTGGCCCTTTTGCGAGCGGGTTAGAACCCGGTACTACAGGCTCCGCCGCCGCAACTTCCTCCGCAGCATCCACCGCCGCCGACCGGCGATATAGTGCCTTCTGCTCCTATAGAGTAGGAGGCGAACATGGAAATCTGGCGCTTTGCCTTGCTGCTACACTCGGGGCAGGGGGTGGGTTCGTCCATACGACTCATGGGGCGAAGCAACTCAAAATCGTGGTCACAGGAAGTACAGGCGTATTCGTAGATTGGCATTCGTTACCTCGATTTTTAGATGACGGGTTTATTGTATGGGTGGGGCGAAATACGGTCAACAGACACATATAATAAGCTGAGTCATATCGAAAGGCTGTGAGGAAACATGGCAATATCACGTGGCGTGATGCCAGATGCTACAGGTCATTTTGGTGCGTTCGGCGGAAGGTTCGTTCCGGAAACGCTTATGTATGCTTTGACGGAATTGGAAAGAGCATATGAAGAAGCGAGAAGAGACGAAGGATTCCAGGCCGAAATACGAAAATTAGGGAAAGATTATGTCGGTCGGCCGACGTCTTTGTATTTTGCGGAAAACCTGACGCGTGCACTGGGCGGGGCGAAGGTTTATATCAAAAGAGAGGACTTGGCCCATACGGGGGCTCATAAGATTAACAATGCGTTGGGTCAGGCTCTTTTAGCCAAGCGAATGGGAAAAAATCGTATCATTGCCGAGACGGGAGCAGGCCAGCACGGTGTGGCAACGGCGACGGCATGCGCCATGCTGGGGCAGGAGTGTGTGGTGTATATGGGTGAGGAGGATATGCGGCGGCAAGCGCTCAATGTCTTCCGTATGAAGCTGCTGGGCGCTGAAGTGCGCGGAGTGTCATCGGGAAGCAGGACGCTCAAAGATGCGATTAACGAATGTATCCGTGATTGGGTTACGAACGTGGAAACAACACATTACTTAATCGGAAGTGTTGTCGGGCCTCATCCGTATCCTATGCTGGTACGCGATTTTCAGGTGCTTATCGGACAGGAAGCCCGTGAACAGTTGTTGGAAGCGGAAGGGACATTGCCGGATTATGCTGTGGCGTGTGTGGGTGGGGGCTCCAATGCTATTGGATTGTTTCATGCGTTCGTGAACGACGAAGAAGTGAAGCTGGTGGGTGTCGAGGCAGGCGGGTCGGGCGTGGAATCCGGCAAGCACGCTTCGACGCTGGTCGCGGGCGAACCAGGGGTTCTGCATGGGAGCATGTCGTACTTGCTGCAAGATGCGAACGGACAGGTGATGGAGACGCACAGTATCTCAGCAGGTCTGGACTATCCGGGGGTTGGGCCGGAGCATAGCTATTTGAAGGATTCGGAACGGGCGACGTATGTGAGCGTTACGGATTCGGAGGCCCTTGAAGGGTTCAAGCTCTTGTGTCGAACCGAGGGAATCATCCCCGCTCTCGAGCCTTCACATGCGATCTATTACGTTTCCCAGTTGGCACCAACGTTGACGAGCGACCAAATCGTCCTACTCGGCCTCAGCGGGCGTGGAGATAAAGACATCAATACTGTTGCAGAAGCCCTCGGAGTTCGTGGGTAAACAGCGCACATCCCATCAAGTTGTATTCACTCTTGTAGCATTGGCCGCGCTGCTAGCTATCACAAGCTTTGCCATAGTTCCAATCGGATATCCTAAAACGGTGCGCGCAAATGGCGCCGTAGTGGATTTTCAAACGAGAACAGCGGGCCCATATGAAGTTTCGCTAGGAACGTCTCCTCCCAGTCCTTCACCGGGAAACCTGCATATCACAATGTTTGTGAGAGAATCGGCGACAGGCCAACTGGTACTAGATGCTGTGGTCACAGTTGCCGGTATGGCGCCGGAAGTCACCGGGAAGGGGATTGGACCGGTGGAAGCTGAGCACCTATCCGGCGACCCGCAGTTCTATGATGTAAACACTTCAGTTGATCAAGAAGGTACGTGGAAGTTTGTGGTTGATGTATCCGGGCCAGCCGGTGAAGGGACGGCAGAGTTCGATATTCAGGTGATAGAGCCGAACCCTGTGGTTGCCATTTTATCGGTCATTTTCGCGGTTTTGCTCGTGATAATTATTGCGATGACGACACGCATGTATATGAATAAACGACGCCAAACGATTGCGAGGTCGCAGTCGTGAAGGTCTATTTGTGGACTGCTGTCGTAGCTACTATTGTGTTAGGAATGGCATGCTTTGGTGGTAGCGCTTCCGAAGAAGGACTGGCACCAGAGTTTGCTCTTTCCGCGGCAGACGGGACGACCGTCAGATTGACGCGGTTACTTGCAGAACGAGATGCGGTTGTCGTTGTGTTCCATAGAGGGAGACGATGCACTATTTGCGTGGACCAGTTTAAGGAATTGCAAGAGGCGTATCCCTTCTTCAGACAGCGAAATGCGGAGCTAGTGGCGATAAGTACTGATAATGTCCCTGATACGGTAAAAATGGTCGGTGCATCCGAAGCGAAATTTTATGCTCTTGCCGACTTTCAGGGAACGGTGGCGACCAGTTTTGGCGTGATGGATGATGACGGGGCGGCTAAATCGGCTATTTTCGTGATAGGGGATGGACGTAAGGTCTTGCAGGAATATGTAGGCCGGGAGTTCGATTCGCCGCTTCCTATCGAAGAATTATTGATCTTTCTGGACACTATGAGTGTGCCGATTAGGGAGTAATTGGAGCGTATTAGAAGGTAGTGAGGGTGTTTGCGACTAAGAGGAAGTTAATCGTAGCGGGACTGCTCGCGATTGCCGCCAGTCTCGCTGCACAGCCGGTCTTCGCACACGGGTTGGGAGATCGGTATGACTTGCCAATACCGCTGACGTATTTTGTTGTGGGGGCTGTGGCGTCGGTCGCTCTGTCGTTTGTAGTGGTGGGGTTATTTGTGCAAGGAGAGAGCGCTTCTTATAGCTATCCGCGGTACAATTTACTCCAGCAGCGGTGGTTCAGTTGGACTCTGGGTGGCCCCTGGTTTATTGCCCTTATAAGAGCTTTTTCGGTTGTCCTTTTGCTTTTGGTAGTAGCTACGGCATTTGGTGGCACAAATCGCCCGCTCGAAAACTTTTCTCCTACGTTCGTGCTGATTCTCTGGTGGGTTGGATTCGGGTATATATCGGCAGTATTCGGTAATGTGTGGATGTTCGTCAATCCTTGGAAGATAACGTATGAATGGATTGAGGGACTAGTATCACGCGGACGCCGTCGGCCGTATTTATATCGCTATCCGAAGAAGTGGGGCGTATGGCCTGCGGTTATTCTCTTTCTTCTTTTTGCATGGATGGAGAATGTGTACTCGGGTATCTCGGAACCAGCCAAACTGGGTACGTTGGTGATTCTCTATTCATTTATTACGTGGTTGGGCATGTTTATTTATGGCAAGCACGTTTGGTTGAAAAATGGTGAAGCGTTCAGTGTGCTGTTCGGGATATTCAGTCGCTTTTCCCCAACAGAGGTCCGGGTTATAGATGCAGCGAAGACTTGCAGGAAGTGCCAGGAGGAGTGCGAGCCGGTAGATGGCACCTGCGTAGATTGCTATGCGTGTTTCGAGCGTGCGGAATCGGAGAACAGGGAATTCAATGTGAGGCCGTATGCACTTGGATTAGCGAGACCCGAGAAGATTTCAAATTCCATGCTCGTTTTTGTAGTTCTGATGCTGGCGACAGTATCGTTTGACGGGCTGGGTGAGACGTCAGCATGGAATTCAGTTATTCGATTCTTTCAGGATAACGTTTCTGTCGGAATCACAGATACAGTGAACACCTTTGGGTTACTACTCGCGCCCGTCGCATTTTTGATTGTCTACGCGGGTTTTTCATGGTTAATGAGGGCGGTTTCGGGTGTGCCGGATTCAACGTGGAGACTCGCGAGGCTGTTTGTGTTCTCTTTGGTGCCGATCGCACTGGCATATCACATTTCGCATTACCTTTCGTTCTTGACCGGATCTGGGCAACTCATTATCCCTCTTATTTCTGACCCGTTCGGATTCGGATGGGATTTGTTTGGAACGGCGGACTACCGGTTCAATCCATTCATAATCAACGCAAAATTCGTATGGTTTACGTCCATCGTGGCAATCGTACTGGGTCACATCATCGCGGTATATCTAGCGCATCTTGTGTCCCTCCGCGAAATAAAGAACCACTCACAGGCTCTTCGAAGCCAGTATCCTATGCTTGCGTTGATGGTTGTGTACACTGCGACCAGTCTTTGGATCATCGCACAACCATTGGTAGGGATCGGATCGTGAAATATAGGGCGCCGAAAATTCTATTACTCGTGATGATTATCGCTTTGGTAGGGGCTTGTACTGAAAGTGTGGACGTATCGCCCAGTCCAACCACGGGGATATCTGCTACTGCCATGGCAACTCAACAGCAAGATGAGCCTGAAGTCATAGAGGTGGCGATAGCGCTTGCTGCGAGCGATTTGGCTATCGGGACGAATCGGATTCCGTTTGGGCTAATCGAACAAGGCACAGGCGCGGTGCGAGAGGGGAATGTTCAAGTTTCCACCTTCTATCTTGGTAACGGGACACAGGAGGGGCCAATCGAAAATCTCGATGCGGTGTTTCGGACTTGGCCCAGCGTACCAGGAGGGGTTTTCGTTGTATCGGCACATTTCGACAGGGCAGGTAATTGGGGGATAGGTGTTACCGTTTCTGAAAACGGTGTTGTAACAAAGCAAGGTTCGTTAGTCGTACAAGTCAAGGAGCAAAGCGCTACGCCTACTGTCGGTGCAGTGGTTCCTCGAAGTAATAATAAGACGGTTTCAGACGTTGAACGACTTTCGCAGTTGACGACGGATACCAACCCAGATTCGGAGCTTTATGAGATGACTATCTTAGAGGCTCTCGATACAGGCAAGCCGCTAGTGGTGACCTTTGCGACGCCTTTGTATTGCCAGACAGCTACGTGTGGTCCCCAGGTGGATGTGGTTAAAAAAGTTAAGGGCCAGTATGGGGACGTGCTGAACTTTATCCATGTAGAGGTTTACGATAATCCAGAGGAAATTGAGGGGGATTTGAGCAGGGCCCGAATATCTCCTACGTTAGAAGAATGGGGTCTTCCAAGCGAACCCTGGGTTTTCGTGGTGACGGCGGATGGGAAGTTGTCCTCTAAATTTGAAGGATTTGTGGGCGAAGAGGAAATCATAGCTGCAATCGAAGCATTGCTGGCGTCCTAACTCTGCATCAGACCTAGCGTTTCCACTACATACGCGATATATGACACTTCTTTGCGACTCCAACGCGATTAGTTTAGATGAGAAATAGCGGGGAATCTCCCGGCGGAGTAAACCATACATGACGATGCAACCTGTTCCTTCGATAGGTAAAGATACGGAACTTACTGTCCGAATGTGGCTCACTATGTTCCTATTGGCCGTTGTTTTTGTAGGCTTTTTAGGAATCCTGTTTGTGCTAGGCCTTAATTGGATATTCATCCTGGTCATCGCGGTACTTATGGCAGGATTTCAATACTTCATGTCGGACAAGCTTGTCCTGTGGACGACACGGGCAAAGGTCGTTACTGCTGAACAGGAACCTAAGTTCCATGCAACCGTAGAAAAGTTAGCTGAGCGAGCCGGTATTCCAAAACCTAAGAAACTTGCGATTATGGAGACGCACGTCCCCAACGCGTTCGCGACGGGACGAAATCCTAAGAATGCGGTGGTCGCAGTAACCCGTGGTCTGCTAGACCGGCTCGATGAGTCGGAGGTGGAAGCCGTGTTGGGTCATGAACTGGCGCATGTAAAGAATCGCGACGTGGCGGTTATGACGTGGGCTAGTTTAGTGGTGATTATGGCCGGGTATCTGATGCAGATGCTGTTTTGGATGAGCCTGTTCGGTGGGTTTGGCGGCCGAAGTAGACGTAGTGGAAACGGCGGGCAGGCGGCAATTTTTATCATGCTGGCGATGGCTGTGACCATCGTCGTTTATTTCATTTCACAGATACTCATTATGGCTTTGTCCCGATATCGAGAGTATGCGGCAGACCGTGGCGGTGCAATCCTGACCGGCACGCCGTTGAAATTAGCCTCAGCGTTGGCCAAGATTAGTGATCAGGTATACCGAATTCCGGAGAAAGATCTCCGACAGGTAGAGCACGCAAACGCGTTTTTCATTATTCCTGCGCTCAAAGGAAACAGCATCGCGAGTTTGTTCTCCAGTCATCCTCCAGTAGAAAAACGCATCGCCAAACTTGAGGCGATGCAACAAGAGATTCAGCAAAACAGGCTTCGTCCCCGTCAGTTCAGGATTAACTAGGGCGTTGGGGTTTTTCGGAAACCTTCTGGGTCGCTCGAATAAGCCACGTAAGGGGAGATTCCTTAAAGCGGTTGATGCCCTAGAGTCTCTCAAGATCAAAAGCGACTTTCGTACAACGGGCAAAATCGGAATTGTGTTTAATCCGAGCGATGAGATGTTTTTTAAGAACTTAGGCCGCGAACTCATGCGAATCTTGCACGATCACCCGGCGACATCAGGAGTACGATTCGAGCTTATTGACGATGCCTATACGTCTCGTTGGATAGCGTTGGAGGATCGTGATTTTGTAAGGCTTGCCAATGCGGCTTTGCTAGTGGGGAATACCTTTATCGAAAGGGAATTCCGGAAGCGGCTACTGGCGATAGCTGTTCCTATCGAATACGAACGTCAAAAGGCATACTGGATTTATAGTTATAAGCGGGATAAGTTTCATCCCTTCATTCCAACGGGAGAGAAGTCACGAGATGGCAAGGCTGAGATGAAGCTGGGAGATGTTATGAAGGGTGAAGGGGTGTCGGTGGAAGGTACTCTCGAGTTGTGGTATCCCTTGTGGGGAATACCGTTTTAAGCCTTGAACCTCACTTAATCAGCAAGGTTTAAATTGCGCAAGACCTTTGTTACAGAGTAGGTGCGGTTCAAAGTATAAAAGTGAACACCCGGCACGTTATTCGTCCAAAGGTCTTGTAATTGAGTCGTCGTGTACTCTACTCCGAACTCCTGCACTGCCGCAGAGTCGTATCCGTATTTTTCTAACCCTTCATTAAGTTTGGGCGGAATTTTCGCCCCGCACCTTGCTGCGAAACGACGCGCCTGAGAAGCATCGAGGATGGGCATGATGCCAGCCACTACAGGGACACTGATCCCGGCTCGCGATGCTCGCTCCAAGAATCGGTAGTAGTCGTTGTTGTCGAAGAATAACTGGGTAACGAGAAATTGGGCACCGGCGTCTACCTTGTTCTTCGTATGCGCGATGTCAGCTTCCAGATCGGGGGATTCCGGGTGCCCTTCAGGATAGCAAGCTGCGCCTATGGCTACATCGAGATGAGTGACAATATGTTGAATAAGTTCTCGGGCATATTGGAAGGCGCCACGTTTTTCTGAAGACGCGCCAGTCATCTGTGGCAGGTCACCTCGAAGGGCAAGGATGTTTTGAACACCTTCTTGAGCGACGTGGTTCAGAAATTTGTCTATTTGTTCCACAGACTGATTAGTTATGGTCAAATGGGACATGACATTGAGGCCAATGTCCTTTTGCGCCTTGATGGCGAGGTCTTCGCTTTTTCCGACTGTAGAACCGCCAGCACCAAAAGTGATTGAGATGAAGTCGGGATTGAGAACTTTAAAGTCTTCAATCACTGACAAAACATCAGCTAGGTTGGACTGGTGTTTAGGAGGAAAGAACTCGAAGGATAGGGTTTGTTTGGCGGTAAGTAAGTCTGGTATCTTCACTATTTAAGTCTATCATCCGAGTCACCGGACGCTTTAGCAAAACGATGAACATGTTGATAGCTAGAGGCTCTCGAAATACCTACGGGGTTTCCTTGACACTTTAGCTTGGGAATGCACATACTGAACTAAATATCTTGTTTGTACGTAGACATAGGTAATATGCTGAGAATTTGGATGAGGCCAGCCTTGCTGGCCCTTTTCATTGCCGTTTTAGTCGCCGCCTGTGGTGATAGCAATCCAGGAGTTGACGAGACGCCTACGAGCGTTGTGACCATTGTTGTTCCAACGCCGACCTTTGATCCTGGCGAGGCGATTTTGCCAACCGTGGCGCTTTCCACTCCTACGGCTACTCCTGAACTTAGCGATTTTGAAAGTGGCCTCAAGGAGATTGAGAGCAGGATTATCGCAGCACGCATGCTGTTTTCCCTCCGACCAGTCGCTAAGGAATTTATATCGAGAGAAGAACTCACAGACCATCTCGTAAGGAAACTCGATGAAGAACGACAAGAATTGGCCCGCAAAGGACAATTGTATAAAGTCATGGGAATCATCGAGTCGGATGTAGATCTCTATGACCTGTACTTAGGCCTTTATCAAGAAGGTGTTCTGGGTTTTTTTGAAGGAGAAGAAAACAAGCTATACGTGGTCCAAGACCAGCAAGCTCTCAGGGCAGAGGACAAGGTTACGTATGCGCACGAATTTGCCCATGCTTTGCAGCAACAACACTTCAACATCCAAAGTGAATTTGATGTTAGACAGCAACTGTCTTCCGACAGGCAATTAGCATATTCCGCACTGGTTGAAGGTGATGCGACTCTAAGTCAGGCAGTGTATATGTTTCAGTACTTGACCGAAGCTGAGCGTCAGTCTATTCAGACAGATGCAGGAGTAGACCTGCAGGCATTTTTATCAGCGCCGCACGTTGTTCAACGAACGTTTAACTTTCCGTATATTGAGGGGACACAGTTTGTGTTCCAACTCTTTCAGATAGAGGGATGGGACACAATCAACCTGGCTTTCCGTGACCCACCCGACTCCACCGAGCAGATACTTCATCCGTCGAAATTCGTTGTTCGGGAACAACCCGTTGAACTGTTTATGCCAGATGCAGTTAGTGCTTTGGGTTCGGGATGGACGTTAACCGATAGCGATACTCTAGGCGAATTCTTCTTGATGGCGTATCTGGAGGACGGCATGCCTGCCCAAGCGGCAGCTAACGCGGCGGCTGGCTGGGGCGGCGATGGGTACCATTTAATTTCGGGTCCAGGTGGGCAACAAGTTCTGGTTATGAGAACGGCCTGGGATACGAACGCGGATACAACTGAATTCGGAGAGGCGTTCAGGGGTTTTACACAGGCCAGGCTTGGTGGGGAATGGGAAGGAGTGCCCGGGCGGCCCGGTTCTGCGATATTGCACACAGAAGAGTTTACAGTGATGACATATCAAGAGGTGTTTGAAGTGCGAATCGTATTCGCGCCAAGCGCCGAGATATTGGATACGGTCGTAGATGCTTTGAATGCTGTGCTGCAGGCTGCCTCTTAGCCGGACTCAGGCAAGAGAGGCAGCCTATTTCAGCAAGCGAGATAAAGCTTTCATTCCGAGGCCCGAATTCATCTGCTTCATGATTTTTTGCGTTTGCTTGAATTGATTCAAAAGCTGGTTGATGTCCTGAGCCGTTGTCCCGCTACCATTTGCGATTCGTTTCCTTCGACTTCCACCTATGATGTCAGGATTGCGGCGTTCTTTCGGGGTCATGGAATAAATAATCGATTCAACTTTTTTGATTTGACTTTCGTCTAGAGCTCCTGCTCCGACCTTGCCTTTAAGTGCCGACATACCTGGAATCATGTCCATAATCTGGGAAAGAGGCCCCATTTTTTGTAGTTGATGAAGTTGACCCAAAAAATCCTCCAAATTAAAGGAGGCCTGACGAATCTTCTTCTCCATCTCCTCGGCTTGCTTCTGGTCATAGGTTGCTTGAGCCTTTTCGATGAGAGTGAGAACATCGCCCATTCCGAGGATACGGGACGCAAGGCGATCGGGATAAAACTGCTCAAGTTCGTCAACTCGCTCGCCGGTGCCCATAAACTTAATCGGGACACCGGATACTGTGGTTATAGATAGCGCGGCACCGCCTCTGGCATCGCCGTCCATCTTGCTCATCACGAGTCCAGTAAGAGTGACTTTATCGTTGAACTCTTGCGCTACGTTCACAGCCTCTTGACCGGTCATGGCGTCTACGATCAGCAGCACTTCTGAAGGGGAAGCGGCTTTTCGGACATCGGCGAGTTCCGACATCAGTTCTTCATCTATCTGGAACCGACCGGCAGTATCAACGATTGCCCATGCTGCACCTAGCGATGTGGCGTGTTTGATGCCGTCGGAGACGACTTGGGCGGTACGCTTACCGCTCTGGTCTTGGTATACCTCTACTTCAATCTGCCTTCCGAGTGTTTGGAGTTGTTGAATTGCGGCGGGTCGGGCAAGGTCTGCGGCTATCAAAACCGGAACTTGCCCCGATTGTTTGAGGTGGCGTGCGAGTTTTGCGGCGGTTGTTGTCTTGCCTGAACCGTTCAGGCCGACCATCATGATTACGGCAGGTCGAGTAGGGCCAGCTTGAAGCCGATGAACTCCGCCGCCCAGAATAGCAGTGATTTCCTCATTGGTGATTTTGATAACTTGCTGGCCGGGACTCAGGCTCTTGAGAACGTCTTCTTGCAAAGACCGCTCTCGAATTTTTGCTACCAGGTCACGGGCTACTTTGAAATTAACGTCGGCTTCGAGCAGTGCGAGTCGTATTTCACGCAAGGCCGCATCAACGTCTTTTTCGTTGAGGGTGCCTTTGTTACCCAGGCGTTGTAGTACACCGGTGAGTTTTTCTGATAGCGCTTCAAACATGATTGCTTCCTGATTGTATCCCGATACGGGTTGGCTGTGAACGCTCGTCTATTCAGTCGAAGGCAATTCTTCAAGTAAGGCAATAGCCAGAATGGCGGCATTGCCCAATAAGCCAGGAGTGACGAAGTCCATCGTATCGTCAATGGTATGGATGCGTGAAAAATCATCTCCCAGAAAGAAAATGAAAGGGATGCTAGCCTCGGCAAATGGCGAATGGTCGCTTGAGCTATTGCCGAGATCGAAATGCCTCTTTAGTTCTATATTGCGAGCTTTTGCCAATAATTCAACTGAGGCTGCCAGTTCATCTGAGGCGAGGATGCCTGAAGCACTACTTGTGCCCAAGGCATCAAAGTTGAACATTGTAAGGATGGAATTACGTTCAGGCTCTGTCAAGGAGCGTATATATTCGAGGCTCCCAAGAAGCCCCAACTCTTCCGAGCCGAAAAAAACAAAC
>JAQBWG010000024.1 GCA_027625225.1 Chloroflexota bacterium
AGAAGCGCGTAGTGATGAAGTTCCACCCCGACATCGCACCGATTAAGGTCGCTGTCCTGCCCCTCAGCAAAAAGGAAAACCTCGTCGCCCTCGCTCGCGACGTCCACCGCAAGATTTACGCCTCCGGCCTCATCACCGGCATGGTGCAGTACGACGACGCCCAGAGCATCGGTCGCCGCTACCGCCGTCAGGACGAGGTCGGCACCCCGCTCTGCGTCACTGTCGACTTCGACTCGCTGGAGAGCGAAACACTGAAGGGCACCGTCACCGTCCGCGACCGCGACACCATGAAGCAGGACCGCGTCCCCATCGCCGACCTCCCCCGGCACCTCGCCAACCGCCTCAAACGATAACCCTGGGCGAAATTGTCATCCTGGAGCGTAGCGAAGGATCTTGGGCGGGGTGATGCCATCCCACCCGTTGACCTGCAACACACCGCTCGATAAGGTATAGCCTCGTCTGCGCCGCAGCGCGTTTGGGTGCAGGCTCAGCCTGCCGGGGGTCTGGGGGTGTCCCCAGTATCCCTTCAATCAGCAACTAAATTAATCGTAAGGAGCGTAACCCCATGGCAAAAATCGAAGCAAAACTCAAGAAACTCGGACTCGTCCTGCCCGCCCAACTCCAGACACCGCCGGGCATGAAGGCCCTACCCTTCTCATTCCTCCGCATCACCGGCAAGCACGTCTACATCTCCGGACACGTCCCCCAGGCGCCCGACGGCGCGTTCGCCCAGCCCATCGGCAAGCTCGGCAAAGAACTCACCGTCGAACAGGGCTACGAAGCCGCCAAACTCGTCGGACTCTCCATGCTCGCCAGCCTCAAACGCGAGCTGGGCGACCTCGACCGCGTCACCAAATGGCTCAAGGTCTTCGGCATGGTCAACTGCGCGCCCGGATTTACCAAAACCCCGCACGTCATCAACGGCATCTCCGAGCTGCTCGTCGAACTCTACGGCCCCGAGGTCGGACTCCACGCCCGCTCCGCCGTCGGCATGGCCGAACTGCCCTTCAACATCCCCGTCGAGATCGAAGCCGAAGTCGAAATAGACGGCTAGTCCTACCCTCGCTCACAAAAAAGAGGCCGTCCGATAGAAATCGGGGGGCCTCTTTTAGCGTAACGAATCACTCACAGTCATCCTGGAGCGAAGCGAAGGATCTTGGGTGGGGAAGCTCCCCCTCCCCACTGCGAGCCCCAACCCTGAGCTTGTCGAAGGGCTCAGGCTGTCGCCGGCAGCTCCGTCTGTTCTGCCTGAGGCCCCGCTTCAGGCGCCGTTGGAGCCGGGACTGACGGAGTCTCCTGCTGTAGCGACTTCAACTCCTCGATCTGCTGCCTGAGCGCCGTCATTTTTTCAGCAAAACGGCGGTCTTGCTCCTCGTGAGCCTTCACAACGGCATCGTCGTCCCCGTCTCCGGCGCGGCCGAACGGATTATCCTGTCGCATAAGGAAATCCCGCAAATCGATAAGTATCGGTTTGAGTTCATTCTTCATAAGACCGAGTTCGGACTCCAGCAAACTTACTTTTTGCGCTAGGTCCATCACCGCCCGTGCCCTTCGCGACTCTATGGTGAACGACAACCGAACGCACGCGGCCCGCGCTGGCCACAATCCGTCTACACCATCGTACCCACGAAAATCCGGCCCGGTCTATGCAACTTCATGCATCTATTCGCCCAACTCGCCCCGGTTTTCACCCAGTCTCAACCCTTGAGCGACCTATGGTACGCCTCAACATCCTCCGCACTATGGCGAGTTCAAGATAAGCTGTTCCTCCTGCGCCAAAACTCCATATACACATACAGCCCCGGTATCCCCAGGACGAACAGAAACACGATGTTGAAAACAAAGACCCAGGCCAGGGGATTCGACCAGTCGAAGTCGCGCCGGGAGATAATCGTCGCTCCCAGGAAGAATATGGGCGATGCCAGCTGCAAACTGAGGGGCAATTTCATCGTGTCCCACCGGCCATCCCGAAGCATCATCACCCCGAACACACCGAAGAGCAAGAACTCCGTACCCAACACGCGGGAGGTCAGTTGCGTAAGCGTCCAGGGCCAGATTTTTATCATTACTTCTGGAAGAACGAAAAATAAGAACGAAGCCGCCAGCCCACCGGCCGCGAGTAGCCCGATAACTACCTGCGCAACCCGCGGAATCCACTCCCCGTCGGGCAAAGACTCTCCCGCCACCGCGAGCTGGTTCCGCCACCACACCAATGGGACGATGAACGGCGTGCTGGCATACAGAACGGTCCAGAGCCAGAAAGCTGCATGCTGGTGATTGAACTTGTCCCAGTGCAGAATCGTCGCGATGCCCATCAGCGCCGCGAACGCGGTTACCGGGAGAAACCCTATCCTCACCTGCGACCAGCGGCGGGCAAACACCGCCGAGCCGAAGAAGAACACCCCTGTTAAGTACACTGCGCCCAGCATCATCGCCGACATCCTCGGCTTAACGAACCAGGCGAACCTGTCGCCGTTGCTGTCCGGCATGATATACAGGATGACGAACGCCAGTATCAGGACGGGCGCGATGAGCGCGGACAGAATACGAGTCTCGAGTAGGATTCGGTCGGAGCGTTGCTGCGGTGCCACTATGCCCTCGCCTTCCATGTGATTGGACAGCCAGAGCCGGAATTATATACCCCCTCCGCCGTCGGCATGGTCGGGCTGCCCTTCAACATCCCCGTCGAGACCGAAGCCGAGATCGAAATCAACGGCTAGTTTCCGCCACGGACGCGAGAGCTGGCTCGAAGCTCTAAAGCAATCCAAGCTCCGCTTCAAGTCGCCTCACTTCTTTCTTGCGGTTTAGTAATTCCCCGAACACATCAACAGAAACGAACTTCAGCTCATTTCTGACTTCATGAAATGCGCCACCGAGCAAGTCACCTACCCTACTTCTTTCTTTCTCTGCGGCAACAACAAAGATACGGCTGATCCATATCTCATACGCCTGCTTGAGCTTCCCTACCGCATGGTAGAGGTCGCCGCCAAAAGGCAAGTGTTTCGAATACTCGACGAATTCGCCGTGGAGAAGAAACTAAGGGCAGCGAATAAGGCCGATATCTTCTTCTGGGTGCGTTCTTTGCCGTGGCACGGTTGGGTTGATGTGCTTCCTCCGCTACCGAAAGACGCGGATGAGAACGACGATGCTGTTGTTGATTTCGACTCTGATGAACACGGAGGTACGATAGAGCTTCATTTCAACTGGTAGCGTCCGTTTCGTCAGTACTCCGCCCTTTAGTGTCATTCCGAGCGAGTCCCTTGGGGACGACGAGGAATCGGCTCCTGTTTCCATCTCAAGATAACACCTCACAATAATTCCACTCGCAACTACCCCCTACACCAGTTGCATCAGCAACCATTGCACAAGCAACCGCCATTCGCCTGCTACAATCCCATCAGCCATGCGCATCGTCCACTTCGCCGACGTCCACATCGGGGTCGAGTCCTACGGTAAGACCGACCCCCAAACCGGCCTGTCCTCCCGCCTTGCCGACTTCCTCTCCTCCTTCGACGAGGTCGTGGACTACGCCATCGAGTCCCGCGCCGACCTCGCCCTCTTCTGCGGCGACGCCTACAAGTCCCGCGACCCATCCCAGACCCACCAGCGCGAGTTCGCCCGCCGCATCGCCAAGCTCTCCGCCGCCAACGTCCCCGTCTTCCTCGTCGAGGGCAACCACGACATCCCCAACGTCACCGGCAGGGCAACATCCCTCGACATCTTCCGCACCCTCTCCGTGCCCAACGTCCACATCGGAAGCATCCTCAGGACATACACCATCGACACCCCCTCCGGTCCGCTCCAGATCGTCGCCGTCCCCTGGGTCCGCCGCGGCACATTCCTCTCCCGCGAAGACACCCGCGGCATGAACCCCGACCAGGTCACCGACATGATTCAGCAACGGCTTAGCGACGCCGTCGCCGGGTGCGCCCAAAACCTCGACCCGTCCATCCCCGCCGTCTTCGCCGGACACGTCACCGTCTCCGGATCCAAAACCTCGTCCGAGCAGTCCATGATGCTCGGCCGCGACCACGTCCTCCTCCACTCCTCGGTCGCCCTGCCCGCCTTCGACTACGTCGCCCTCGGCCACGTCCACCGCCACCAGATACTTGGCAAAGCCCCCCACGTCGTCTACGCCGGCGCACTCGAACGTGTGGACTTCGGCGAAGAGAAAGACACCAAGGGCTTCTGCGTGATAGAACTCGACCCCTCCAAGATGCAGGGCACTCGCATGACCGATTTTGAATTCACCCCCGTCAACGCCCGCAACATGGTCACCATAGACGCCGAGATAAAGCCCAACGACCCCGACCCCACCGCAACCGCCGTCGCCGCCATCGGCAAACACGACATCGACGGCGCCATCGTCCGCGTGCGCGTAAAACTCCCCGGCCAGCTCGAAAACCAGCTCCAGGACTCCGAACTCCGCAAAGCTCTAGAGCCCGCTCACTACATCGCCTCCATCTCCAAGGAGATTCTCGACGCCCCCCGCGTCCGCCTCGGCGACACCCATTCCGAGGGCCTGAATCCGAAAGACGCCCTCACCGCGTATCTAAAAACACGGGACATCACCGAGGAGCGTGCCGAACTGCTCATGAACAAAGCCCAGGAACTCTTCGACACCGTCTCCACCGAAGAAACCGGCCTGTGAAGCCTCCCTGCCCAACGCAGCTTCGCACCAGGGGTTGGGGGAGAGCGTATGGGACATCGCCACCCTGAGCGAAGTCGAAGGGTCTCATCGTCTCAAAACAGGACGAACTCCCCTTGAGCCAATTTGTGAAAAGATTCACTAAAACGAATATGAAACCGAAATAGGAGTGTGCATGGGCATCCTCGTATCCATAGCTGAACCCAAGCTGAATTCCACCCCTCCCGGGGCATCATTCCAACCCCGAAAACTGCTGCCCATCCTCCTCGCCACGTTGGTGGTCGCCTCGCTTCTCCTTTTTGCCGCATGCTCAAGCAACGCAGCGTCCACCGGAACACCCGGCGAAACCAACATGGCCCCCGGCTTCGAGCTGGCCCTGTT
Organism: Chloroflexota bacterium; assembly: GCA_027625225.1. Taxonomy (GTDB): domain Bacteria; phylum Chloroflexota; class Dehalococcoidia; order Lucifugimonadales; family VGZR01; genus VGZR01. Next base: position 5,030 of record JAQBWG010000024.1, read on the forward strand.
CGGCAACGAAAACCACGACGCCGGCGAAATGCTTAAACTCACCGACCTGGAGGGCAAGCCCGTCGTGATTAATTTCTGGTACCCTTCCTGCCCGCCCTGCCGCGAAGAAATGCCCGCCTTCGAATCGGCATTCCAGAAGTACAAAGCCCAGGGAGTCGAGTTCATCGGCGTGCAAAGCCTTGGCCTCAACACCGCGCAAGAAGGTCAGGAATTCATCACCGAGTACGGCATCACCTACGCCGTCGGCCCCGACGCCACCGGCGGCCTGCTTGTGGACTACAGGGTCGTCGGCTTCCCTTCCACCGTGTTCCTGGACAAAGACCATAACGTCGTCCGCCACTGGACCGGCGGACTCGACCTGGAAAAGCTGGACGAGCTCGTCCAACTCACCCTGCAATAGCGCTTCTCAAACCACCGTTCCCCTAGCACCGGCACGCCCCGCCGTGTACGCTATCAAGCAGCTTGCAAGGGACGTGATCAGCTAAGTTCTATGTCGCTCGGAGATGTCTTTTTCCTCATCGTAAGGTGGCTGCACCTCATCTCCGCCGTTGTGTGGATAGGCGGCAGCATCTTTTTCCTACTGGTAATGCGGCCCACGGCCCGCCGTCATCCCGACGAAGTACGCACGATAGGCAAGACGATGTCTGCCCAGTTCCGTGTGCTGGTGGACACATCCATCGTCGTGCTGGTAGCCACGGGTGCGGTCATCGCGTTCGACCGGCTGACCAGCGGTCTTATCGGCCCGGGCTATGTGATTACCCTGGGTATCAAAGTGACCCTCTCGGTATGGATGTTCGTTCTGGTGCAACAGGAGCGCCGCCGTACCGTGATGCTTGCTGCGTACACACAACCCGGCAGCGAAACCAAAGGGCTACGCAGAGCCATCGGAACGTTTGTATACGGGTACAACGGCATCACCATCGCGGGAGTCGTTATTTTCCTGCTTTCGGACCTTCTCAGGAACCTTTACGAGATAACCCTCACGGGGAATTAAGCCGTCTAACTCGCCGTTACTCGTCGTGTATGACGTTTCAAGGTAAAATACGTATAATGTGAGGGTAGTTGGCAGATAGTGTTCAGGGGGTTGGAAGCCGGATGAAACGTGACCTTTTAGACTTTCTTGCGTGCCCGATATGCAAGGGCGGCCTCGTACTTGAGGTGACCAAGGAAGAAAACGATGAAATCGCAGAAGGCACGGTGCGATGCCTGTAAGATTGATTACCCCATCGAAGATGCCATCCCCAACATGCTCCCGCCCGCACTGCGGTCGTGATTTAGACCGTCTTTACCCGACCTACCCAAATCACTCCACCCGTAGAATCCAATTCCTCCAATAGTTGTTTTGCGTTTTTTTTCAGCACGGGATGCTCTGCGTCCGGTGCGATTTCCGCAAGCGGCACGAGCACGAACGCACGCTCAATCATGCGGGGGTGCGGTATCTTCAGTTCGGGTGTATCGAGGACGAGGTCGTCGTAGACCAGGATGTCGAGGTCGAGGGTGCGCGGGCCGTTGGGGATGTCGCGTTGGCGGTTGTGCCGGGTTTCGATATCGCGAATACTTGCCAGCAATGCTTGCGGACTCAGCGTGGTTTCAAAGCGGCAGACGCCGTTGAGGAAGTTCGGCTGGTCGCGGTAGCCGACGGGCGCGGTTTCGTACAGGCTGGAAGCAAGCAGGTTTTCTCCCAGGCCACTCAGTTCGGACAAGGCTTGTTCGATGTGGGCACGTGGTTCGCCGATGTTGGAGCCGAGGGCGACGAAGACTTCGTGTTTTCGCTCAGCCACTAGCGGGTGGGTTCCAGCCGCGCACGATGGCGTCGCTCATCCGGGCCACGCGCACCATCTCCTTCACGTCGTGGACGCGAACGATGTCGGCACCGCCAGCGATAGACAGGGCGACGGCGGCGGCGGTACCTTCGACGCGGTCGTCAGGTGGCAGGTCGAGGACGAGGCCGATGGTGGATTTCCTCGACATACCGATGAGCAAAGGTTTATCCAGAGCCTGGAATTCGGGTAGGCGCCGCAGGATTTCGAGGTTGTGTTGGGCGGTCTTGCCGAAGCCCATACCGGGGTCGAGGATGATATTTTCGGGTGCCACGCCCGCTGCTACCGCCGAGTTGGCGAGTTCTCCAAGGACACGAATGACTTCGGTGACTACATCGCCGTCGTAGTTGGTGTGTCCCTGATTGTGCATGAGTACAACGGGAAGAGCCGATTTGGCCACAACGGCGGCCATGTCGGGGTCACGTCGAAATCCCCAGACGTCATTCACCATTGTCGCACCGAGTTTCAGGGCTTCCCTGGCAACCTCGGCTTTGTAGGTGTCTATACTGATGGGGGTGTCGAGTTCTCGCTGGAGGGCGTCGACCACGGGGAGGACACGGTCGAGTTCTTCCTGCGCCGACACGGGCTTGGAGCCGGCATACACGTTGGGCGGCCGGGTGGACTCGCCGCCGACGTCCACGATGTCGGCACCTTCTTGCTGAAAGCGCACGCCCTGGCGAACCGCGCCGTCAACATCCATACCCGTGCCGTCGCCGGAGAAGGAGTCGGGGGTGGTATTGATGACGCCCATGAGGTATGTCCGGCTGCCCCAGACGAACGGGCGACCGCCGATGAACGTGGTTTTGCTGTTCGAAGTTCCGATTTGTTGCTGATTCAACGCGTCTTCTTGCCACCTGATACCATATTTGCTACCTTTTGAAGGTTTATTATTCCACGCCGTCCCAAGCGAGTCCAAGTATGGTTATTCGTAAACAAGTTGATAAGAAACAAGAAGAGCTTGCCAAGCTTCGCGAACAAGCGCAGCAAGGCGGGGGCCCTGACCGCATCGAGGCGCAGCACAAGCGCAACAAAAAGACGGCCAGGGAGCGCATCGCCGCGTTCCTCGACGAGGGTACGTTTCAGGAACTCGACCAGTTCGTGCAACACCGTTCCACGGACTTCGGGCTGGACGAGTCCCACTACCCTGGCGATTCGGTGGTGACCGGCTACGGAAAGGTCAACGGACGGCAGGTCTTCGTGTACTCACAGGACTTCACGGTTCTGGGCGGCTCTCTTTCGGAGGTCGCGGGCGAGAAGATTTCCAAGGCGATGGATCTTGCCATTCAGAACGGTACGCCGATGGTGGGGTTGATTGACTCCGGCGGCGCGAGAATCCAGGAAGGCATTGACAGCCTGACGGGGTACGGCGAGATTTTCCTTCGCAACACAAGGGCCTCGGGGGTTATTCCCCAGATATCCGCAATTATGGGGCCTGCCGCAGGCGGCGCCACGTACTCCCCCGCCCTCACCGATTTCGTGTTCATGGTGAGCGGCGTCGGGCAGATGTATATCACCGGGCCGGACGTTATCAAAGCGGTTACGGGCGAAGAGGTGACCCATGAGGACTTGGGTGGCGCGTTCGCGCATGCCTCGAAGAGCGGCGTTTCGCATTTCACCCATGAGAGCGAAGACGAGTGCTTGAAGGAGATTCGCCGGTTGCTCAGCTTCCTACCCCAGAACAACATGGAGGAAGCTCCTCATCTGGCCTTTACGGACGAGATAGAGGCGGGCGACTCTGACATCGCGGGTGTCGTTCCCGACAACCCTAATCAGCCATACAACATGAACGACATCATCAAGCGGGTGGTAGACGAAGGGGATTTCATGGAAATCCAGAAGGACTTCGCCCGCAACATCCTCATCGGATTCGGACGGATAGCCGGGGCAACCGTCGGCATCGTGGGCAACCAGCCCGACCACATGGCGGGTGTGCTGGACATCAACGCGTCGGTGAAGGCCGCGCGCTTCGTGCGGTTCTGCGACGCGTTCAACATCCCGGTTGTTACGTTCATAGACGTGCCGGGGTTCATGCCGGGCACGGCGCAAGAGCACGGCGGCATCATCCGGCACGGCGCGAAGCTCATCTACGCGTATGCCGAGGCGACGGTGCCGAAAATAAGCGTTCTCACCCGGAAGGCGTACGGCGGCTCGTACCTGGTTATGAGCAGCAAGAGCCTGCGGGGCGACATCAACTATGCATGGCCTTCGTCCGAGGTAGCGGTTATGGGCGCGGAGGGCGCGGTGAACGTTATCCACCGCAACGCCATCCGGGCGTCGGACGAACCGGAGAAACTACGTGCCAAGCTCATCCAGGAGTACCGTGAACGGTTGATGAACCCGTACGTCGCGGCGTCGCGAGGGATGGTGGACGATGTGATTTTCCCGAGCGAAACTCGACTGAAAGTGGCGAGTGCACTGGATATGCTGCGCAATAAACGGGAGACGCTGCCGCCGAAGAAGCACGGGAGCATCCCTCTGTGAGTCCGGCTACGTCCAAACAACCGAAAGACCCCAAGATGCTGGCAGCACTTGCGGCGCTTGAGGCATACCTCGCGGACGAAGCCCTCGAACCGGCGGAGGGGCAGCCACTCAATCTGCGGAGCGGATGGAAGCTGGCATCCTGGGCACCTCAACAAGGTGAGGTCGGCGGACTACGCAAGACGCTGCCCTTCCAGAGTTCACAGCCCCGCACGTCGCGTCTGAATCCATGGAAGACCGCCGGTTAATGCGGTCCAGTTACTTCCACAACACTGGCACACGATATGGCCGATAATCCTGTAAAAATCAGCGATACGACGTTTCGCGACGCCCACCAAAGCCTTATCGCTACACGCCTGCGTATCGAGGATATGGAACCCATCGCGGCTGAGATGGACTCGATGGGTTTCTATTCCATGGAGGTTTGGGGCGGCGCGACGTTCGATGTGACGACACGCTTTTTGGGCGAAGACCCATGGGAGCGCCTGCGAACGTTCAGGAAGCTCATCCCCAACACTAAGCTCTCGATGCTATTACGCGGGCAGTCGCTGGTGGGATACCGCGCGTATGCCGACGATGTGGTGCACGCGTTCGTCCAGCACTCGGCGGAGACGGGTATCGACATTTTCCGGGTGTTCGACGCGCTGAACGATGTGTGGAATCTGGAGACTGCCGCAGCGGAGGTGGTGAAGTCGGGCAAGCATCTCCAGATGGCCATCTGCTATTCGGTGACGGAAAGCGGACGGCTGGGCGGTGACATTTTCAACCTCGATTACTTCCTAGGCAAGGCGCGCCAGTTCGTGGAACTGGGTGCTGACAGCATCGCCATCAAGGACATGGCCGGATTGCTCGCACCGTATGATGCGTTCGAGCTAGTGACGGCGCTAAAGGCGGAGCTGAAGGTGCCGCTGCAACTTCATACGCACTACACGAGCGGTATGGCATCCATGACGGCGCTGAAGGCTATCGAGGCAGGCGTAGACATCGTGGATGCGTGCCTGTCACCGCTGGCCCTGCGAACGTCGCAGCCGGCGGTGGAGCCACTAGTGGTGACGCTGCGTGACACGGAACGCGACAGCGGGCTGGACTTCGATAAGCTGGTGAAGATGAGCGACTACCTGGAGACGGCGTTGCCGCGGTATAAGTCGTTCATGGAAAGCCCGCGGGCGGCGGTGATAGACCCGCGTGTACTGAAGCATCAGATACCGGGCGGGATGACGAGCAACCTCGTGTCGCAACTCCGCGAGGCGGACGCACTCGACCGGCTGGACGATGTACTGTCCGAGATTCCCAAAACACGCAAGGACCTGGGCTACCCGCCACTGGTGACTCCGACCAGTCAGATGGTGGGGTCGCAGTCGGTGAGCAACGTGCTGTTCGGCCGGTACAAGATGGTGTCCGGTCAGGTGAAGGACTATGTGTACGGGCTGTATGGCAGGCCACCCGCGCCGATTGAGAGCGAAGTGATGCAGACGGCGCTGAAGGACTACGAGAAGGGGCAGACGCCCATCTCAGAAAAACCGTCGGCGACGCTGGAGCCTGAGATGGACAGGGCAAGAGATGCGGTCAAAGACATTTCGAGCGATACCGGCGATGTGCTTATCTATGCGCTATATCCGACCACTGGATTGAAATTCCTGCACATCAAACATGGTCAGGAAGAAATGCCGGAGGATATGAAGAACGTGGGGCGTGTTACGCCGACCACACCAGCGCCGCAAAAACAAGCAGCCGTACAAGAAACGCCCGCCGCCAGTGAGTTCGCGCGGACGTTCAACGTGTTCGTGGACGGCGAGCGGTTCGAGGTTGTTGTTGACCCGGTGGGCGGCGAAGAACGACCGCAAGCGCCGCAGGGGGGCAAACCCGCCAAACAGTCCGAAAAGCCCAAGCAGAAGGTCAAGACGAGCCACCCGGACGCAGGGCCGGATGACGTTGTGATGCCCGCTCCGATGCCGGGGCTATTGCTGCGCTATCTTGTCGAAGAGGGCGCGGCCGTCAATACCGGCGATTCGCTGGTGGTGATGGAGGCCATGAAGATGGAGAATACCCTGCCTGCCACCGCGTCGGGCACCGTGAAGAAGCTAACGCTTGTGGCAGGTGCGTCGGTCAAAAAAGGCGACGTACTCGCCATAATCACACCCTGAGCAAAATCGGCCGGCTGTTTGGCAGCCGTCCAAATCGAGGAAAAATCGAAAGGAGCCCACGTTGATAGATCAAAAAGCAGTGGAAGCCGCCAAGAAACATTTTGGCACGGTTGTCGAGCAGCAGCTCGAAAGGGTTGAACGACTCAAAAAGGAGGGCGACTGGACCGACTATTCCAAGGTTTCGCCCATCATCATCGGCATCCTCGGAGGCGACGGCATCGGACCGACCATCTCTGCAGAGGCGCAGCGCGTCCTCGAATACCTGCTTCGCAACGAGGTGAAAAGCGGGAAGGTAAAATTCCGCGTTCTCGAGGGACTGACTATCGAGAACCGGGCCGCGAAGATGAAGGCCATTCCGGACGATGTGCTGGCAGAGATTAAGAAGTGCCACGTCACGCTTAAAGGCCCGACGCATACGCCGGAGAAGGGCGACGGATGGCCGAACATCGAAAGCGCGAACGTGGCCATGCGCAAGGAACTCGACCTGTTCGCGAATGTGCGGCCGGTGCGTGTTCCTAAAGAGAATATCGACTGGACGTTCTTCCGCGAGAACACGGAAGACCTCTACGCGGTTGGCAGCCAGGGCATCAACGTGACCGCAGACCTTGCGGTGGACTTCCGGATTATCACGTCGCAGGGCAGCGAGCGCATCATCGCCGCGGCGTTCGCCCACGCCAAGCGCATGGGTAAGAAGCGAGTGACTGCGGTTACGAAGGCTAACATCATAAAGACGACGGACGGAAAATTCCTGGATACCATGCAGAAGATTGGCAAGCAGTATCCGGATATCGAGTGGGATGGCTGGTATATCGACATCATGACGGCCAAACTGCTGGACAAAAAGCGCCGGAACCAGTTCGAGGTGCTAGTGCTTCCGAACCTGTACGGCGATATCCTCACCGACGAAGCGGCCGAGCTTCAGGGCGGCGTGGGCACGGCGGGCAGCGCGAACATCGGCAAGCAGTACGCGATGTTCGAGGCTATCCACGGCAGCGCGCCGCGCATGATGAAGGAGGGTCGCGACAAGTTCGCCGACCCCAGTTCGATGGTACGGGCCAGCGCGATGCTGCTTGAGCACATCGGCTTCCCCGAGTTGGGCAGCAAGCTCAACAAGGCGCTGGACGTTTGTGGCCAGTACGAGAAGAAGGTTGTCCTCACCGGGCGCGACACCGGCGGTACCGCCAAGGAGTTGGGCGACTACATCATGGCTACCGTCGAGGATTCCACGCTGGAATCCCGATGGGACGGCTACGTGAAGGCCCAGGGATAGAACGTCACTTACCAAGCAGAAACGGAGACTAAATAGAAGACATGCGAAAGAAAGTTACAGTTGTAGGCGCTGGCAACGTGGGCGCAACCACGGCCCAGCGCATCTTCGATAAAGGTTACGCCGACGTTGTCCTAGTAGACATCGTAGAAGGACTACCGCAGGGCAAGGCTCTCGACATGCAGGAGTCAGGCCCGGTGCTGGGTACCGACGCGAAGGTCATCGGCACGAACGGGTACGAGGAGACGGCGGGTTCGGACATCGTGGTCATCACCTCAGGCATCGCACGGAAGCCGGGGATGAGCCGCGACGACCTGCTGCTCACCAACATGAAAATCGTCACCTCGGTGGTAGAAGAGGTCGCCAAGCGGTCCCCTGACTGCGTCATTATCCCGGTGACCAATCCATTGGATGCGATGGCGCAGCAGGCGTTTAAAGTAAGCGGCTTCCCCAAGAACCGGGTCGTGGGTATGGCGGGAATCCTGGACACGGCCCGCTTCCGGACGTTCCT
>JAQBWG010000025.1 GCA_027625225.1 Chloroflexota bacterium
GCATCACGTCCACGCCCTTGCTGAAGTCCTGCGCCAGCTTGAGCCGCCCGATGGCAGGCACCCGCCGCATCAGCGGCCCCACGGTGAACAGCGCCACCAGTGCGGCGCCGGACACGGCGGTGGCGGCAAGGAAGAAGGGTTTGAGTGAACTCAGTTCGTCCAGGAATATCAGACCGGTCAGACCGATGACCGCCTGCACCGCGAGTTCAAACGTGCGCATGGTCGCCATCGTCGCCAGCACTGTGCCTGGCGGCACACCTTGCAACATCATCAGGCCCACCCGCACCGGCTCGTCCAGCACGGGTATGGGAGTCAGGCTGTTCACACCTATGGCCGTATTCTCCACCAGCACCAGCCGTGTCGTGCTCACCTTGTGCTCACGGAACAACAGTCGCCACCGCGCACCCCTGAGGTAATAGGCCACCAGTACCAGCGTCAGCGCAGCCACGAAGTACCACGGGTTCGCCCGTGCGAACGCCGTGTTCACGCCGCCCCAGTCGAGACCTTTAAACGCCAGGAACAGAAGGAACGCGCCGATGGCGCTGGCGCCCACCGCGCCAACCGTCCACATAGCCCGCCTAACCCCGCGCGATTCTCTTACTGCGGCCAGTCGTGCTCCCAGTGCTGCCCCCTTGCTGCGAGCCTTTCGCATGTCTCACGCGTATCCGCGTGTCGTGTAAAGAACGCGTACGTAACTGGCCCGTAGTCTAATGGATGCCCGCCCCACGTGAAAGCCTGGGAGTCTGGACACCCCATACGGATACCTTTACCATAGCCGACGGCACTATTAGGGTTACAATTCATCGGCCCGTGTAAATCTGTACGAGCAACCTTGCATGGAACCTGCAGGGTCAGTTAGTAGAGATGCTAATGGGGAGTCCAGAGGGGCCAGCCCCTCTGGCGGGGGAACTGGGGGTGTCCCCCAGTTTTCCTTCCCCCTTCCTGCAGGAAGGGGGTCAGGGGGATGGTCGGAACCGTTGCCAAAACAAAACGTGTGTAAGTGAGAACAGCGAAGCTATGAATGAACCCTGGTTTTATATCGTCTGGATAATCGGCAGCTACCTGCTCGGCTCGGTCATGGTCGGCATCCTCGTCACCCAGGCCAAGGGTGTGGACATCCGCAAGGTCGGCACCGGCAACCCCGGCACCGCCAACATCTGGCGCGAGGTCGGCGCGAAGTACGCCCTCACCGTCTTCGTCCTCGACATCCTCAAGGGCGTCGCCATAACCCTGCCTCTCTACATCCTTGATGTGCCCAAGTGGGTGGCATGGGTCTCGGTCATGACCTTCCTGGCCGGACAGTTCTGGCCCATCTTCTACCGCTTCAAGGGCGGCACCGGCATGGCCGCCATGTTCGGCACCACCGCCGGACTGCTCCCCTGGGGCGCCCTCATCGGCCTGCCGCTGGGAGCCGGATTCATGGGCAAGACCAAGAACGTCGGATGGGCCGGAGGCATCTTCCTCGGCACCGCCCTTATCGTCGGCGGCATCCTCCACACCACCGTCGCCGACACCTACCGCGGTTTCTGGGACAATGACTACATCAGCATCATCGCCGTCGCCATGGGTATGGTGGCCGTATTCCTTAAGCAAATCTTCCAGTACAAAAACATAGCCCCACCCGAAGAGCGGGTTAAAGGCCCGAAACAGGCCAAAGCTACCGGAACAAAATAGGAGGCGTAGAAATGCCCAAACCTAAAGTATTCGTATCCCGAAAAATATTCCCCGAATATCTCGACCTCATCAGCCGCAAGGCCAACATGGAGTTGTGGGAGGACGAGCTTCCCCCCTCGCGCTCCATCCTGCTCAAAAAATCGAAAGGCGTGGACGGTATCCTCTGCCTGTTAACCGACGCTATAGACGCCGAGTTCATGGACGCCGCAGGCCCCCAACTCAAGGTGGTCAGCCAAATCGCCGTCGGCTACAACAACATTGATGTCCCCGAGGCCACCCGCCGCAACATAGCCGTCGGCTACACCCCCGACGTGCTCACCAACACCACCGCCGACTTCACCTTCGCCCTCCTCATGGCCGGAGCGCGAAAAATCGCGGCAGGCTACAAGTTCGTCCAGGAAGGGAAGTGGGAGACCTGGCACCCCCTCCATTTCCTCGGTCAAGATGTGTACGGAGCCACCCTCGGCATCGTGGGCATGGGCCGCATCGGCTTCGAGATGGCCCGCCGCGCCACCGGCTTCAACATGAACATCATCTACTACGACGTCAACCGCCGCACCGACCTTGAGCAACAGATACCCATGAAATACGTGGATTTCGACACGCTGTTGAAGGAGTCCGACTTCGTCAGCCTGCACACCAACCTGACTCCTGAAACCAATCACCTCATGAGTGACGCCCAGTTCCGCAAGATGAAGCCCACCGCCGTTCTGGTAAACGCGTCCCGCGGCCCCGTCGTAGACCACGCCGCACTGTACCGCGCGCTCAAGAACGAGACCATCTGGGCCGCCGCTCTCGACGTGACTGAGCCGGAACCCATCCCCAGCAACGACCCGTTGCTCACGCTGGACAACTGCCTCATCGTGCCCCACATCGCCAGTGCCAGCGTCGCCACCCGCAGGGAGATGTCCCGCCTCGCCGCCCAGAACCTCATCAACGGCTTGGAAGGCAAGGAACTGCTCACTTGCGTGAACCCCGAGGTCTACCACAACTAAACTAAGCGAAGCGCAACCCGTCTAGATTCAGAGGGGAATCCAAAGGGGCGAAAGAGTAGGGAATATCTCGACCCGTAACCAGGTGCATTTTTACCCTGCATTGAGTTGGATGCAGAGCTCAGCCCTGCCGGGGGCATCGGGGGACGCCCCCGGTGTTTTTTTCTTCCCCCTTCCTGCCAGGAAGAGGGACAGGGGGATGGGTGAAACCAAAGCCATTACTACGGAGCGGTATGAGCAAAACGACCTCTAGAACAAACCCTGCGAAACGCATCAAAGTAGTCGTAACCTATGAGCCCGTCCCCGGACTCGTGGACGACCTGCGCCGCGAGTTCCCCCAACTCGACGTCCGCTTCGCCCCCTCCGTCGAAGACCAACTCGTCGAGATTGCCGACGCGGACGTCTACATGGGCTGGATACCCCGCAACGTCTACGAAAAAGCCAACGCCTTGAAGTGGATACAGGTGCCTGGTACGGGCATCGATGTCGTCATGGGTAACGTACCTGAGCTTGCAACCAACGACATCATCGTGACCAACTGCAAGGGCAGCCACGCGGCATCAATGGCCGACCATACCCTCGGTATGGTCGTCGCCCTCGCCCACAAATTTCCCCGCATCTTCGCCGACCAGCAAGCCCGCAAGTGGGACACGGCTTCGTACCACAACCGGTTCGTCGAATTGGAGGGCTCCACCATGGGAATCCTGGCCCTCGGCGATATCGGCGCCGCCGTCGCTCGCCGCGCGCACGGCTTCGGCATGCGAGTCCTTGCCGTGGACGCCCAGCCCTCCATGAAAAAACCGCCCTTTGTTGAAGAAATCTGGGGTCTCGACAAACTCGACGCCCTCATCGCCGAGTCAGACTGGTTCGTCGTCACCGCTCCCATAACACCGGCGACACTGGGCCTCATCAACAAAGACCGCATTACAAAAATGAAGCACGGCTCGTATCTTGTTGTCATCTCCCGCGGAGGCATCATCGACGAGGCCGAGCTCGCCGATGCACTGCGGTCCGGACAATGTGCCGGGGCATCATTGGACGCCACCGAAATCGAACCCCTCTCCAAAGACAGCCCGCTCTGGAACCTCGACAACCTCATTCTTTCGCCGCACATATCCGCTGAAACGCCGGGCACATTCCAGGGTAGGGCGGACGTCATCAAGGAGAACGTGCGCAGATACCTGGACGGCAAGCCGTTCGTGTACGTTTGCGACAAAAAAGCAGGCTACTAAGACCGCATTCGCTCTCTCCAGCGTAGGCACCTGCTAGAAGAGAGAATTCCGCGAGGATTCGCCGCTCGCGGCCCTTATCCTTTGACCTCAGCTACCCGAGAGTGCTAGCATCGTTGGGCAAAAGTTTCGGCGGACTAGCGTGAAACAGCCATTCGTTGGATAATCTATAGCGAAGAAAATCCAACGAGCTACCCGCCATACCCATACATCGAAAATCTCTTGGTGGTGAGAGCGCACCAGAAAAGAACCCCGATGGCACAGAAGACAACGAGTTCTAAAGAGCTTTGGGGAGTCAAGTTTTCAGTCGTAGAAAAGGGTCTGTCCGAAGACGATGTCGTCGCATTCGTGGACGACATGATGGCCAAAGCCAAGACTTTGAACGAGAAAGAGAAGCACTCTTCGCTGCTTCGACTTGCCGAGCAAACAGTCGTAGAAGCGGAAAAGCTGGCCGAAGAGATTAGAGAAAAGGCCAAGCAGGATGCCCAGGCCGAAGCGTCAAAGGCACGGGATGAAATCCTCGCCACCGCCAAGGCCGAGGCTGAAGATCTCATTTCGGATGCCGATGAGAAGGCGTCCGCGAAGATTGCCGAAGGCAAGAGTCAGGCAACCGAGGAAGCGAAGAACATCGCCAGCAAGGCCAAACGCGAGGCCGAACGCATCCTCGAAGAATCCCACGAAAGAGTAAAGAGCATCGAGTCGAATTCCCGGCTCGAAGCCGAATTCATCGTCCGCCGCATGACTCAGAACATCTCGGAAGGTCTGCGGCGTGCCGTCACCGAAGCCACGAACGAAATCCTTCCGTCTCTGGATGAACTGGTCAGCGAACTAAGGACGGAGTTCCAGTCCGAAGATTCGTACGACGACTCCAGGTCACGATCCAGCAGATCAAAGAAGGGCTAGGAACACGCAACGCTCGTGGCCTGGCGGACGCGGTGCGTCCACACCTCCGCTTCGCGGCAGCGTGAGGCATAGTACTTGATGACTTCAGAAAACGTACGCAAGCTATGGGGGAAAGACTTCCGGGTGGTCCCGCGTGGACTCTCGGAGCAGGACGTTGTCGCCCACATAGAGCGCCTTCAGGAAGAATACAAGTCCGCGATGGAGAAGATTCGGCATGTCGAATCGCTCCGCGAACTCGCCTCCAGAACGGTGCAGGAGGCGCAACGGGTCGGTGAGGAGATTAAAGAGCAGGCCACCAGGGATGCCGAGGAACACGCGGCGACTATCATTGAAGAGGCGCAAACCCGCGCCAGAGGCTTGCTCGACAATGCCCGCATCGAAAGCACTAGGCAACCGCCGCCACCCTCACAAGAACAGGTAGAACGTGAACGCCAGCAGGTGTCCGACGCAATCGCCGGGGCACAAAAAGATATTGCCGACATGATTGCGGAAGCCAAACATCAGGCGGAAGCCGCTATCGAAGAGGCCAATCAGACCGCCGAGCGCATCGTGGGCGAAGCGATCTCCGAGGCTGAGGGTATTTTACAAGAGGCGAACGAACTCACCAACCGGGCCCAAAAGGCGCTCGCCGACGCACGTGCGGAGGCGCGCGACATCGTGAACCATGCAAGGGAAGATTCTCGGACTGTCCATGAATCGGCAAGGCCACCTGTCCAACCGGCACAACCCACGCCCGCTCGAACACCGGCTCCAGCTCTCTCTCGCAGCACACGCAAGCCGCATCCAGTCATCAGGTGGAAGGCTGTGCCGGGTGCGACGCGCTACGGTGTCTACGTCTCCACGCCGCCGCACAGCCCGCAGAACGTCGTTTTCAAAAAAGAGGACATCACCGACACGTCCGTTAGCATTCCACTGGAATTGGATGGCGACAGGACATACGAATGGACGATACGCGCGGGCAACGAAAAGGGCTGGGGCCCTATGGCCCCGTACAAGAAACTCTCCGCCTGAATCACCCGGCCTGCCGTTCCCGTGTAAGATAACTGCGGGAAGGTGAAAACGTGACTACGCTTCGCCAACGCTTGCAAGCTCCATCGTCCAAGGTCTGGCGTCTCGTTCTCGTCGCCTTGCTGATTGGCATGGGCCTCATGAGCCTGTTCGGCATGGACAGCCTGGTTGCCCAATCGCAGACCTCGCGAGCAAGTGTCATTACCATCGAAGACACCATTCAGTCCAGAACGGCTAAATTCCTTGCACGAGGCATAGACGCCGCCACCGAGCAAGGCTCCGCACTGCTCATCGTGCAACTGGACACCCCGGGCGGTCTGTTGAGTTCCACACGCGACATGGTCGAGGAAATCATGGCCTCACCTATACCGGTGGTCGTGTTTGTAGCGCCGTCCGGCGCACAGGCCGCTTCGGCGGGGACGTTCATACTGGCATCGGGTCATGTAGCGGCGATGGCGCCATCCACCAATGTCGGGGCCGCGTCGCCGGTGAGCGGAAGCGGGGAAGACCTGCCGGATACGCTGAAGTCGAAGGCGACCCAGGACGCCGCTGCGTTTTTGCGGAGTATCGCGGAGGAACGCGGCAGAAACTCCGATGCACTTGAGGCCACCGTGCTGGAAGCGAAGGCATACACCGCAATCGAAGCGCTCAATCTGGGTGTCATAAATCTGGTGGCCCGGGATTTAGACGACCTTTTAGATCAACTTCACGGGCGGCATATAGCTCTTTCTGGCAGGGACGTAGTATTGAACACTACTGGGATGCGAGTGGTTGATATCAACAAAACCCCTCTCGAACACTTCCTCGGTTTTCTGGCGAGCCCCAATATCGCGTTTCTACTGCTTGCCCTAGGTGCACTGGGCATCGTTATCGAGTTGTTCAATTTCGGGATGTTAGTTCCCGGCGTCATCGGCGGGATTTTGCTTGCGCTCGGCCTGGTCGGAATAGGTAACCTGCCGGTGAACTGGGCAGCGTTCGGTCTGCTGGCGTTCTCGATGCTGCTCATTTATCTGGAGATACAGGCTCCGGGGTTCGGCATTTTCGGAGTGGGCGCCATCATCAGCTTCATCATCGGCGCGTTCTTTTTGTTCGGGCGATTCAGTTTCGACTCACCGGCGATAGATAGCCCCAGTTTTCGGGTGAGCATCTGGTTAATCGCGGTAATCACCGCGTTGATGGCAGGCATATTTGCACTGTTCCTACGATTCGCGTCGCAGGCCCAGAAAATCCACTATCCATCGGGTATATCGACCATTGTGGGCGATGCCGGTGTTGTAATGACAGCGATAGCACCGCGTGGTACAGTCCGTGTAGATGGAGAGCTTTGGAGTGCAGTATCCGACAGCGATACAGCTATCGCCAAAGGCGCCTCCATCGTCGTCGAAAGCATTAGCGGCGTCACTTTGAAAGTGCGTCCAGTAGAGGCAAAAGAGGAGACTTCATTATGATTCCCTATATCAAAATTGTTAAGCAATATGAGCGGCTCGGCGTTTTTTGGCTGGGCCGCTTTGTGGGTATGAAAAGCCCCGGCCTGCAAATCATGTTATGGCCTTTCCATAAATCGCAAATCATTGACCTGCGGGAAACGGTCATTGACATCCCTCGCCAAACGAGCATCACGCAAGACAATGCCCCAATCGATATCGACTTTCTCATATATCTCCGGGTGATGGAGAATGAAGCTGAAAGGGCCATCATCGAAGTGGTGGACTACGGCTCGGCAGTGGTGGGTATCGCAACGACAACTCTCCGTGCGGTCATCGGCGACCTTACGCTTGACGAGGTTCTATCGCAGCGTGAACGCATCAACGAGTCACTGCGCCAAAAGCTGGACGACGTCACCGCGCGTTGGGGCATCAAAGTCACGCAAGTTGAAATCCGTGAGGTTGAGCCTCCTCAGGAAGTCCAGGTGGCGATGAACCGGCAAATGTCCGCAGAGCGTGTCCGCCGTGCGGTCATCATCGAAGCCGAAGGCAGCCGGCAGGCGGCCATCACCGTCGCAGAGGGCGCGAAACAGTCGGCCATCCTGAACGCTGAGGGCAAGCGGCAGGCCGAAATCCTCCAAGCCGAAGGCGACCAGCAGGCGGCGGTTCTGCGGGCCGAGGGTTTCAGCAACGCCTTGGAACAAATCAACAAGGTAGCAGAGGGAATTGCCTCCAATACCCTGAGCCTACAGTATTTCGATACGTTGAAGAATCTGGGCAACAGCCCGGCTACGAAATACATCTTCCCGATGGAATTCACGAACATGTTGAAGCCGTTCCTGGAAAAGACGATGGGACAGGCGGACGATAAGAAGAAGTAGTCGTGGCGGAGAAGTTCCCAGCAAAAGAGGGCTTCATCCCATTCCACGGATACAAGACGTGGTATCGCATCGTGGGCGAGGACACGCCGGGTAAACTACCGCTGCTGTGTCTGCACGGCGGGCCGGGTGCGACGCACGACTACCTGGAGCCGCTGGAGGATATGGCGGCGACGGGACGGCGAGTAATCTTTTACGACCAGCTGGGTTGCGGGAATTCCGACCAGCCGCACGACCCGTCCATGTGGACGATTCCGCTGTTCATCGACGAGCTAAACACCGTACGGCGTGAACTCGGTCTCGACAACGTGCACTTGCTGGGCCAATCGTGGGGTGGGTTGCTGTCGCTGGATTACATTCTCAGAAAGCCGAAGGGCGTGGCGAGCATGACGCTGGCCAGCACTGCGGCGAGCATCGAGGAGTGGGTTGTAGAAGCCGACCGGCTGCGGACGGAACTGCCAGGCGATGTACAGGCAACGCTGCTGAAGCACGAGGCGGCGGGCACGACGAATCACCCGGAGTACGAGAAGGCGACGGATGTGTTCAACCGGCGGCATCTGTGTCGGATGGATCCGTGGCCGGACTACGTGGTGAGCGCATTCACCAAGCTGGCCGCGAACCCCGAGGTGTACCACACCATGTGGGGGCCGAACGAGTTCAATGTGACGGGCACGCTGCGGCCGTGGAACGTGCGTGACCGATTACACGAGATACAGGTGCCGACGCTTGTAACGTCGGGTGAATATGACGAGGCGACACCGTCCATCAGCGAGACGCTGCACAGGGGCATCGCGGGGTCGAAGCTAAAGATATTCGACGACAGCTCGCATATGTGCCATGCGGAGCAGAAGGATGAGTACCTGCGGGTGCTGACCGAGTTTCTGGACGGGGTGGAGGGAATCGTAAAATTTAACAGCAAGTAGTCTGCTCTAGTAAAATATAGAGCACTATGAAAAAAATTTCGCCATCTGTTAAGTATAATCCGCAAGACAAAGCGCGTCAGGTCACAGAAAAAGGTAAGGGTGATGAAGAACGTAGCCCTTTTGAAATTGACCGCTCACGAGTAATCCATTCAGCCGCCTTTCGAAGACTACAGGGTAAAACTCAAGTGTTTGCCCCTCGAGAAGGAGACTTCTTCCGAACTCGACTTACTCATTCACTGGAAGTTGCACAGGTTGCCAAAGGAATTGCCCTTCGGTGTAATGCCGATACAGACCTGGCTGAAACTGCAGCATTAATTCACGACCTAGGCCATCCTC
Source organism: Chloroflexota bacterium (assembly GCA_027625225.1). Lineage (GTDB taxonomy): Bacteria > Chloroflexota > Dehalococcoidia > Lucifugimonadales > VGZR01 > VGZR01. Next base: position 9,368 of record JAQBWG010000025.1, read on the forward strand.
CTTTTGGTCACGCAGGAGGAGAAGAGCTTAAAACCCTTATGGAGGATTTTGGAGGTTTTGAAGCTAACGCTCAAAATCTAAGACTATTAACAAAACTAGAAAAGAAAGCAGCGAATCACCAGGGGCTTAATCTGACGAGAGCAACAATCGATGCCCAATTGAAATACAAAATCCTTTTCCCAAAGGATAAGAAGAAATTCATCTATGCAGAAGACAAAGACCTAGCTGATTGGGCAGGAATCAACTCTTTTCCCTCTTCTGATTCCCAGGCATTGGAATGCCAAATCATGGATTGGGCTGATGAAGTCTCGTACGCTGTTCATGACCTCGAAGACGGCATTCATGCAGGATTTATTGATACACGTACTCTTGCAAAAAGCCAACTGTCTCAATCGATTCTTCAAGCGGGAAATATCCAAACCAAGGCAACCCGACTCAATCTCTCCTCTAGGAAAGTAGAGGAACTTTGGGAGAGTTTGAGTAAGGACATTGGAGGCCCTCTGCGAAAGATGGAGTTTGATGCCACACATCAAGAAGCTAGAGCACTTAGAAAAACTCTTACGAGTCAGTTAATCGGAAAATATATCCATGCGACAAAGAGAACTTTAAGAACAGGAGCCCAAGGAGTTGTTAAGTCGGAACGATACTTGTATGAGGTGAGTATTGAACCTGAAATTCGTTTAGAAGTTTCCCTCTTGAATCAATTAATCTGGAAGACAATTATTGAAATTCCTCAAGTTTTCACTTTGGAATCTAAAGCTCGATATCTTCTGGCAAAGATTTTCTTCCGTTTGATGCAAGAAGATGGACACAAGCTACTACCTAGTGATTGGCAAGAGCTTATATTAGACCCAAATAATGAACACGAGAAAGCTCGGGTAGTATGCGATTATATTTCTGGCATGACCGACACTTATGCTCAGAATTTGTACTCTCGCCTTTACTTACCCGATGAGGGCTCTGTCTACACAGTAATGTAGGTATGTATAAGTAGATTTATAAGTACTCTTTCACTTTGCGGGCCATGGTGAGGGTCATGCCGGGCACGCTGGCGATGTCTTCCAACGATGCTTCGCGTATGCCTGCTGTTGAACCAAATCTCTTCAACAACATCTTGCGTCGCTTGGGGCCAATGCCCGGCACGAGGTCGAGGGCAGACTGTACCGAGGCTTTAGAACGACGCTGGCGGTGGAAGGTGATGGCGAAGCGGTGGGCTTCGTCGCGGGCGCGCTGCACGAGGAAGAGAGCAGGGGAGGTTCGCGGTAGGACGATGGGGTCGGGGTCGTGCGGGACGAACAACTCTTCGTTCTCCTTGGCCAGGCTGGCGAGCGGTACGTCGTTGGTGCTGATGCCCAATTCGAGGAATACCTGTAGCGCTGCGCCGAGATGACCCTTGCCGCCGTCTATCAGTACGAGGTCGGGCGTCTTGCCCCACGATGTCGTGTCCGGTTCGACCGCCGATGAGCCGTTGGTAGTCTGCTCGCCATCGGTAGCAGTGGGCTGCATGCGCTTGAAGCGGCGGGTGAGCACCTCACGCATCATGGAGTAGTCGTCTATGCCTTCGACGTTCTTCACTTTGAAGCGGCGGTAGTCGGAGTTTTTCGACTTGCCGTCCTCGACGACCACCATGCTGCCGACGGGGTTGGTGCCCTGGATGTTGGAGATGTCGTAGCATTCGATGCGGTTGGGCAGACGGGGTAGGCTGAGCGCTTCCTGCAGTTCTTCGAGCGCATCGGAGAAGCTCATAGTGTCGGCCTGTTTGACTTTGAGGTGTTCCAGGCCCTGGATAGCGTTCTCGGCGACCATCTTCACCAATCGCAGCTTTTCGCCGCGCTGCGGCACCTGGACGTCGACGACTCCCTCACGTTTCGAGCGGAGCCACGATTCGACGGCGGCCTGGTCTTCGAGCGGGTATTGGGTGAGGATGCGCCGTGGGACGTAGGGGTTGGCGTCGTAGAACTGCTCGACGAAAGCGGTGAGGGTTTGGGCGGGCGAATCTTCTTCGGCGTTCTCCATGATGAAGTTGTCCCGACCGATAAGCTTGCCTTGCCGGATGAAGAACACTTCCACCCAGGCCTCGTTGCGCTGAGTCGCCAGCGCGATGACGTCTATGTTTTCGTTGCTGAGACTGAGAACTTTCTGGCCTTCGTGCACCCGCTCGATGGCACGTAACTGGTCACGGAGAGCAGCGGCGCGTTCGTACTCCAGTTTCTCCGCCGCTTCGTTCATGCCGGAGTTGATGGCATTGACCACTTCTTTGGTTTTGCCTTCGAGAAAGAGCGACACTTGGTCGATAATCTTCCCGTAGTCCTGCTTGCTCGATTCGCCGATGCATGGGCCAACGCAGCGCTTGATGTAGTAGTCGAGGCAGGGACGGGGGTCGGTGCCGGTAATAGCTTTGGTACAGGAGCGGTAGGGGAAAAGTTTCTTCAACAAAGCGAGTGTGCTGCGGACGCTACCCGCACTGGCGAACGGCCCGAAGTAACGGGCGCCGTCCTTCAACACGCGGCGGGTAATGTAGACCTGGGGAAACTCTTCGGTGGGGTCTATCTTGATGAACGGATAGCTTTTGTCGTCTTTGAGACGGGCGTTGTAGGCAGGACGGTGGCGCTTGATGAGGTTGCATTCGAGTAGCAGCGCCTCTTGCTCCGACTCGGTGACGATGTACTCGAAGTCGGTGACCTGCGAGACCATGGCGAGCACTTTGGGCGCAAGTCCAACGGGGCTCTGGAAGTAGGAGCGGAGACGGTTGCGCAGGCTCGACGCCTTACCCACGTAAAGCACTTTGGCATCGGTGTCGTGCATGATGTAGACACCGGGTTTGGTCGGCGTGGCCCGCAGTCTTTCGGTGAATGTTTGAGTAACCATGCTTGCCTTGTCCTCGCTCCCGATATCAGGAGCGCTTAGGAAAACAGCGTAACAGATTTTCTGGGGAAAACAGAACGGGCCGGAGACATCTCCGGCCCGGTTCTACGAAGCTGCGAGAGTTATCGAAGGATAAAGGTGAGCGCCACTAACACGATTACCATGATTGCCAAGAGGAATC
>JAQBWG010000026.1 GCA_027625225.1 Chloroflexota bacterium
CTGCAGGTGTAGCCCTTGATACTCAAACGCCCGCCACACCATTTGAACTTCATTCCGTTATGATGCTCAAAGAAATGACTCCGCACTTGTTGTGATGTTCAGGAATGTTACCTAACGACGATACAAACGAACCGCAATCATGGTCCGAGCGAGTTCAGGACCGACGTCAGAGAACGACGCCGGGCTGGGGATTCATCGCGATAGTCTTGATTGCAGGGGTGATTGGCGGCTTCGGTATCGCAGTATTGCTATTCGTTCCATCGGGCGGTCTGCTTAGTCTCAACCGCCCTGTCTACGACGAGAAACTTGTCACTTCTTTATATGACCGGATAAGCCCGTCTGTCGTACAGATAAGTATCCAGCGAACCTCCTCTGCATCCTCGAACAGCTTTGGGTTTGTGCCTACCGATTCCGGTTCTGGTTTTCTCATAGACAATGAAGGGCGCATTCTCACAAACAACCATGTCGTCGCCTCCGGCGGTGAAATACGCATCACACTGTCAGATGGCCGCGTGCTGGAAGCAACCAGGCTTGGGAATAGCCCTGCTGACGACCTCGCCGTGCTACAGGTTGACCCCGAGGAAGTACGGGGCATCTCCCCGCTTACTTTAGCCGATTCCGATGCGGTGAAAGCCGGACAACTTGTCGTCTCTATTGGAAGTCCCCTCCAACTCCAGAACTTTCTTAGCGTTGGCGTTGTTTCCGGTATTGGGGAAGTACGGGAACTGATGAGTACCCACCGTCCTATTCCTAATATGGTGTGGACGAACGCGCGTCTGTTGCCGGGAAATTCGGGCGGACCGCTGGTAAATGCGGATGGCAACGTGATTGGCATCGCGACTGCAGTTCAGGTTGGTGCGGGAGGCGAGTTAGGGCTAGGATTCGCCGTGCCCTCAAATATCGTCCTGAGTTTGCTTTCCGACCTCATTGTCTCGCAAGAAATCCAACGGCCTTGGCTAGGCATAAGCGGCGTCACGCTGGAGCGCGATTTGAGTGACGACCTCAACCTGGCAACCAACACCGGGGTCTATGTCACCCAGGTGTGGCCAGACTCTCCGGCAGAGGAGATTGGCCTTCGCGACGACCCGTTCATCCCCGGGCGCAGGTTGCCCAGCGGACGTGGCGACATCATCACCTCGATAGATGGCAGAGCGATCGCTTCGATCACCGAAATGGTGGAGTATTTCAATACCCTGCAACCGGGGAGCGAAGTCGTTCTAACTATTGTGCGGGGAGGCGCAGACCCGTTTCAAATCAAGGTTACGCTCGGGCCCTGGAGTGTCGGCAGTTAGCGCGTTAGCCTCAACGTTATGAAAAAAGAAGAGGCCTCTCTATCCGAGAGGCCTCTTCTTTTTTCGACTGTGTAGGCAGAGCTTAAAGCTGTGCTTCAACCTCTGTAAGAACCTCGTCGGTCTGTTTCACCAGCCAGTCTATTTCGTCCTTCGTTGTCGTCAACGGCGGTGCAAAGAAGATGATGCCGTTGAATCCGCGACCTACCAGACCGCGTCGCATCATAGCTTCTCCGACCTTGGCATCGACTCCGGCACTGGCAGGGAACGGCTCCTTGGTGTCCCGGTTCTTCACCATTTCTACCGCGCCGAGCATACCCAAGCCGCCCCGGACGTGACCGACCGTGGGGTGCTCGTACATGGTCTGCAACTGCTCATACATGTAGGAACCCATGGTGGCTGCGTTCTCGACGACGTTCTCGTCTTCCATAATCTTAAGGTTGGCCAGACCCGCCGCGCAGGACGCGGGGTTGCCGCCGAAGGTGATGAGGTGGCGGAAGGCCTGCTCGCCTTCGCCAACCATGGCGTCGGAAATCTTCTTGCTGGCGACCGCTGCGCCTATGGGCAGATATCCGCTGGTAAGCGCCTTGGCCACGGTGAAGATGTCCGGCTTGACATTCCAGTTCTCGGTCGCGAACATCTTGCCCGTCCGACCGAAACCGGTGATTACTTCGTCCGCAATCATCACGACGCCGTACTTGTCGCAAATCGCGCGAATCATGGGCCAGTAATCGGGATGCGGATTGTGAATACCCATCGCGATGGATATCGGCTCGCCGATGAACGCGGCGACCGTCTCCGGATTCTCGTGAAGAATCGTCCGCTCAAGTTCCTTCGCGCACTCCAGATTGCACTCGCCGCTGGCACTGCAGGGGTAGTTGCGGTATGAATCGTGGTTGGCTATGTGAATGTTTCCGGGCATCGGAGGGCCGTAGTCAACTAATCGGTTCACCACGTTGCCGCCGATGGCCATAGCTGCGTGCGTTGCACCGTGGTACGAACCGCGGCGGCTAATGACCTTGTAGCGATGCGGCTGCCCAACCACATGCTGGTACTTCTTCGCCATCTTGACCGCCGACTCGACGGCCTCAGAGCCACCGCTTACCAGGTAGACTCGGGAGTCTTTGTCAGGCGAGATGCTGGCCAGCTTGGCGGATAGCTTCACCGTCGCCGGGCTTACCGTGCCGCCCGGAGCATAGCTGACTTCCTTCATTTGCTCATAGACAGCGTCAGCAATCTCGGTACGACCGTGGCCGATATTCTTCAGCCACATTCCTGAAATCATGTCGAAGTATTTCTTGCCGTCAGCACCGTATACCCACACACCTTCTGCCTTGGTGATGAGTTTAATGCCGGTCTCGTCAGACATGTCGCCGGTCGCACGGGCATGCGGCCAGAAATGTGCCGCACCAAGAGCCTTCAGCTCTTCAATCTCGTGACCGGGCATCGGGGTAGCTTTCGAATCTGTGACCATAGGGGTTCCTCCTCGTAGAGTGGTGGCATGGTAACACGTCGATAACGGCCACGCCATATCGCCCCAAGAAACCGCTAAGAACGGGGAGTTAACGCTGCGGAGCGAACTTTGCAGCTACATGGCGGCGCTGCACTTTTCCGGTCGCGGTCTTCGGCAGGCTGTCGGACATAAAAATGCGGTCAGGCACCTTGAACGAGGCCAAATGCTGTGAACAGAATTTCTTCAACGCGTCTTCGGAGCAATCGCCTTTAAGAACTACCGCCACGTTTACCGCCTCACCGTACTTCTCATCCGGTAACGCGAAGCACACCGCCTCGGATACCGCCGGATGTTTGAGCAACGATTCCTCGACTTCGATAGGGGATATCTTCTCCCCACCCCTGTTGATGAGTTCTTTGAGGCGTCCGGTCAACGTGAGGAAGCCGTCGTCTGCAAGAAAACCCTGATCGCCGGTTCGGAACCAGCCGTTCGTAAAGGATGCGGCGTTGGCTTCTGGATTGTTTTTATACCCGTGAGTGACGTTTGGTCCTTGAATGACCACCTCGCCTAACTTGCCGGTCGGCACCATGTTGCCTTGCTCATCCATGATAGCGACGCGTACGCCGGTGCCCGCTCCGACGGTACCCGCCAACCGCTTGCCCGGCGGCAATAGGTTCGACGACATCTGGTGCGACGCCTCGGTCATCCCGTACGCCTCCAGCACCGGCGCGCCGAACCGGTCTTCCAGTTTGCCGAGCAGCGTAGCGGAGAGCGGCGAGGAGCACGACCGGATGAAACGGAAGCTCTCGTGTGGCGCGCCGTCCTGGTCTGCACGGTCAAACAGAATCTTGTGAATGGTCGGCACCGCCGAATACCACGTGGCACCCAACTCGCTCTGGATGCTCCAGAACGTGCTCGCGCTGAACCTCGACGGCACGACGATAGAGCCACCCGAACTGAGCGTGGAAAATGCAACGCCGATTAGTCCGTGCACGTGGAACAGCGGCATCACCACCATCGCCACATCGTCCGGCGTCAACGCATACGTTTCGCGGATGTTCTTAAGAGAAGCGAGCAGATTGCCATGCGTGAGGGGAACGCCTTTGGGCCTGCTGGTCGTACCTGACGTATGCAGAAACAGCGCCACATCGTCGGCAGTTGGCGAATCGGCCTCTTTCCGACTCGAAAGCTCCGTTCCTGCACGGCTCAAGTGTGTGACTCCGTTCGCATCCGATGTCGCTTCGATAATAGCCACGCCGAGTGATTCGGCTGCTTTGCGGGCCTCGTGTGGCCCTGGTGGAAGCACCGCCAGAGTCGCTTCTGCGTCCTCCATATAGAACCGGAACTCGTCGGCGGTGTACGCGGGATTCAGAGGCGCAGCCACTCCACCCGCACGGGTAACCGCCAGGAACGTGACCATAAACTCAAGGTTGTTGCCCAGAACGATGGACACCACCGAGCCGCGTTCCACACCGCCACCCGAGAGAAGCTCCGCAGTCCGCTCCACCTCGTCGTGCAGTGAGGCATAGGACAGCTTCGGGCCATCAGGAATTACGATTGCGTTCGCTTTGGGCGCGCCGCTTTGTAGTATTGATGTCAACATAGGAACGTCATTATGGCATCGCTATCTGAACGGTGTCCACACCGGGGAACGACTGGTATCCTGAACAGTACACATGAGCACTCAACGCGCGTCCAACGTCCTCGTCATGCAGTCCGGCGGGCCCACGCCGGTCATCAACCGCAGCCTTGTCGGCATTGTCCGCGAGGCCGCTTCCAGAAACGAAGTCGGCGGTATCTACGGCGCGGTTCACGGACTCGAAGGCCTATTGGCTGGAAACATCCTCGACTTCGGCAAGCAAACGAAGCAAACCCTCGACCGCGTTGCCAACACGCCAGCCGCCGCGCTCGGCTCCACCCGCCGTCGTCTTCGGGATGAAGACATCAAGCCTATCCTCGACCGCCTGAAAAAGCTCGACGTCAGGTACTGCTTCATCATCGGCGGGAACGACTCCGCCGACACCGGCCTGCGGCTCGGACAGGCGGCCGAAAACGCAGGACTCGAACTCCACGTGCTGTGTGTACCCAAAACCATCGACAACGACCTCGTCGAGACTGACCACTCGCCCGGCTACGGCAGCGCCGCCCGTTTCGTTGCGCTGGCGACCATGGGCGCGGGACGTGACGCCGAGGCGATGGGTATCGCGGCGCCCATCACAGTCATCGAGGCCATGGGGCGTGACGCCGGATGGCTCGCCGCCGCTGCGGCTCTTGCCAGACGCGATGAGCGTGACGCACCGCACGCTTTGGGACTGCCGGAGATTCCAATAAACGAAGACCGTTTTCTTACCCTCATGGAGAACGCGTATAGGGGATTTGGCTTCGCCGTCGCCGTCGTGGCCGAGAATGCCCAGAGCGAACAAGGACGGTTTGGCGGCGGGGAAAGTCCGCAACGAGTGGACGATTTCGGTCACCCCTATTTCCAGGGTGCAGGCGGCTATCTCTCCCGACTGCTCGAATCCCGATTGAAAGTTCGCGTACGTTACGAACATCCAGGCACCATCCAACGAACCATGGCCGCGTGTGTGTCACGCAGCGATGCTACCGAAGCCGAGATGGTCGGACGCGCCGCCGTCCGGTTCGCTCTGGACGGACATACCGGCCATATGGTCGCGCTCGTCCGCAACTCCAACCGACCCTACGAATGCACAGTTGCGCTGGCGCCGCTGGAGCGGGTGGCCGGTCAGGTCAAGCGGATGCCCGACGTGTATCTCGATGTCGCCAACTACCAAACCACCCCCGCTTTTACCGACTACGCCCAGCCGCTTATAGGCCCGCTTCCGCGTTTTGGCCGCCTTGACACTCATGGGGGGCCGAGATAGCATTGATTCTTGAACAATTGAATAGCACGCTCTTATCCAGAGTGGCGGAGGGACCGGCCCCTTGAAGCCCGGCAACCGATTCGCAGGCCTTTGCCTCGGACACGGTGCCAACTCCGGCGAGCAGATAATGCTCGGGAGATGAGAGTCAATCCAGTACTGGTTTGAAGACTTCTCTCGTACCCGGAGAAGTCTTTTTTATTGCAACAAAAATGTCAACAACGGCCATCGAAACAACCACATTCAGATGTATCGAATGGGCTGACGAAACAGTTAAGCTCATTGACCAAACGCGTCTTCCAACCGAAGAGGTGTGGCTGGAGCTACACGACTACCGCGACGTCATCGAAGCCATCAAAAGCCTGCGCGTCCGCGGTGCACCCGCTATCGGGGTCGCGGGCGCCTATGCCCTCGTCCTTGCGGCGCAGGAGTTCGTAAACGAACCCGATTTCACCCACCGGCTATCAATCTCTGCAGATGAAATCGCCGACGCACGGCCCACCGGCGCAAACCTTGCCTGGGCTATCCGGCGCATGACGGCCCTAGTGCAGTCCATTGACTCGCCGAAACAAGTCATCGAAAAACTAACCGCCGAGTCTCTCCTTATTCAACGCGAGGACGAAGAGGCCAATCGGCGCATCGGCCAATTCGGCGCAGATTTGCTATCCAACGGCAGTTCGGTGCTCACCCACTGCAACACCGGCGCTCTCGCCACCGGCGGCTATGGCACCGCGTTCGGCGTCATCCACACGGCGTGGAGCCAAGGTAAGGTCAAGCACGTGTATGCGACCGAGACCCGCCCCCTGTTACAAGGTGCTCGTCTAACTGCGTGGGAGCTGGTCCGCGCCGGAATCGACACCACTCTTTTACCCGACTCTGCTGCCGGAATGATAATGTGCCAGGGCATCATTCATGCGGTCATTACAGGGGCCGACAGAATCGCCGCGAACGGCGATACAGCCAACAAAATCGGCACCTACACCCTGGCCGTGTTGGCCAAGGAACAGGGCATCCCTTTCTACATCGCCGCGCCGACCACGACCATTGATATGTCATTGCCATCCGGCGAACAAATCGTCATCGAACAGCGCAATCCTGACGAGGTGACTCACCTCCGAGGAAGTCGCATCGCCGCCGCAGGCGTTTCGGTGTATAACGCAGCGTTCGACGTAACCCCGGCTGAACTCATCGCGGGCATCATCACCGAGCGCGGCGTGTCCAAAAAGCCGCACACCAAGTCGCTAAAGACACTGATGGAGCGGGCCGATGGCTGAAGCTAAGCTTGGTATCATCGGTGGCTCCGGCCACTACGACCTCAACGGCCTCACTGGCGTCAGTGAGGTGAATATAGACACACCCTTCGGCTCCCCCAGCGATACGATTACACTCGGCACGCTGGCTGGAGTCTCCCTGGCATTTCTCCCCCGCCACGGTCGCGGACACCGCATCGATTCGGGCGAGATACCGGCCAAAGCCAACATCTACGCTCTCAAGAGCCTCGGAGTCGAGCGCATTGTCTCCATCAGTGCTGTAGGCAGCCTACAGGAAGAGATGCGCCCGCTGGACGCCGTGATACCCGATCAAATCATCGACCGTACCAAGAACCGCCCCAGCACATTCTTCGGCAACGGCATAGTCGGCCACATCGCCTTTGCCGACCCATACTGCCCGCAACTACGTGGCCTGATGATTAAAGCCTCGCAGAAGCACCAACCGCGCACTCACTCGAAGGGTACACTCGTCGTCATGGAAGGCCCCGCCTTTTCCACAAGGGCGGAGTCGGAACTGTACCGTAGCTGGGACGCGCACATTATCGGGATGACCGCGCTTCCCGAAGCCAAACTGGCCCGCGAAGCCGAGATTTGCTACTCCACGCTCGCCTTTGTCACCGACTATGACTGTTGGCACGAAAGCGAGGAGTCTGTATCTGTTGAGCTGGTCATCGCCAATCTCAGGAAGAATGTAGAGACCAGCCGCCGCATCCTTCGCGACCTCGTCTCCTTCCTCCCGGATGTGCGAAACTGCACATGCGGGTCCGCGCTTGAGAACGCCATCATCACCGCACCGGACAGAATCCCTGCCAAGCTCAAACAAGACCTTGGCCTTATAATCGGAAAGTACCTCAAATGAAAGCGGAGGTGAGCTGAATGCCACGCCAGAACCCGGGCGAACCGTATTACCGCGTTACGCTCGACGAAGCCAAGGAGATGTACGATCAGGACGATACGGTCGTCGTGGACGTACGCCGTCCTGACGAATACGCTCAAGTACACGTCAAAGGTGCGATACATATCCCTGTGGACGACCTGCTGGGACGCATCGAGGAACTACCTGAAGACAAGAGGCTGCTCTTCATCTGCGCTGCGGGCGTTCGAAGCGGCCTGGGTGCAGAAATGGCAGCAGCCATGGGACTGGACTCCGAAAGACTGTTCAACATCGAGGACGGTACTCCCGCCTGGGTAGACAAGGGTCTTCCAGTAAGTCGTGGAGACGAAAAGTAGACGGATTCTTATTTATAACAGGGAAGGGATACGGATGAATAAATCGAAACGTGTAGCCTGGAAAAAACACCTCAAGGCTCGTAAGAAAATGAAGGCGAAGCGCTTGGTCGCAGCCAAGAAGAAATAACGTAGATGTCATCAGCCAATAACAACGGATTGCTCGTCGTAGGTTCGGTTGCCTACGACTCGGTAAAAACACCCGAAGGCAGCCGGCAGGACGCCCTCGGTGGCTCGGCGATGTACTTTTCGCTAAGCAGCAGCTACTTCTCACCTGTGAGCGTAGTTGCTGTGGTCGGCGAAGACTTTCGCGACCGGGACATCAATATCTTCAAGGCTCACAACGTGGATGTGTCGGGACTCGTCAAGGCCTCCGGCAAGACGTTCCGCTGGTCCGGTGTATACAGCACCGAGGATGTGAACCAGCGTGAGACGCTGGATACCCAGCTCAATGTATTCGCCGACTTCTCACCCACGCTCACCGAGCAACAACGCAAATCGCCATATGTATTCCTTGCCAACATCGACCCCGGACTGCAACTCGACGTGCTCGAACAGATGGCTGCCCGTCCCAAGCTGGTGGCTCTCGACACCATGAATTTCTGGATAGAAGGCCGACGCGATGCACTGACCAAGATTGTCAGCAAGGTTGACGTGCTGTTCATGGACGAAGGTGAGGTCCGGCAGTTCGCAGATGAGCCAAACCTTGTAAGCGCCGCCCGCAAAATCATCGGCATCGGCCCCAAGGTTGTTGTCGCCAAACGAGGCGAACACGGCGTCATGGTAGTGCAGAACGGTAGCCTCTTCGTCTTGCCAGCGTTCCCGCTCGACCGCGTCGTTGACCCCACCGGCGCCGGTGACACGTTTGCGGGTGGCTTTATGGGGTACCTCGCCTCCAGCGGAGACCTCAGCCCGGACGGCTTCCGGCGCGCGGCCATGCTCGGCTCGGTCATGGGCTCGTTTACCGTCGAAGCATTTAGCATGGAACGTCTGCACGAACTTAAACAAGCCGACATCGAGTCCCGATTCAGAAATCTCAGCGAAATCTGCCGCGCTTCGCCGTTAGGCAAGGGAGAGTCCCTGCCCTGGCGAAACGGCAACTAAATCGAAAACAATATTCAAATACGGAGGATTATGTGAACACCAAAACAGCTATCGGAGATGTTAAAGACCGCGCCCTTTCCGGTGACGGAGTGCGCCGTATCGAATGGGCAGCCCGCGAGATGCCGGTTCTAAGGCAGATTCAAGACCGTTTCTTGAAAGAGAAGCCTTTGAAGGGCATTCGACTGGCGGCGTGTCTCCACGTCACCACCGAAACGGCCAACCTCGCCATTGCGCTGCGCGACGGCGGTGCCGAAGTGCATCTGTGCGCAAGTAACCCGCTCAGCACTCAGGACGACGTGGCGGCGGCTCTGAACGTTGAATATGGCATCCCCACCTACGCCATTAAGGGCGAGGATACCAAAACCTACTACAAGCACATCAACGCAGTTCTCGACCCCAAACCGCACGTCACCCTCGACGACGGCGCAGACCTCGTCTCCACCCTGTTGACTGACCGGACCGAGTTATTGGACGGGATTATCGGAGGCTGCGAAGAGACCACCACCGGCGTCATTCGCCTGCGCAGCATGGCCGAGCAAGGGCGATTACGTTATCCCATCGTCGCCGTCAACGACGCCGATACCAAACACTTTTTCGACAACCAGTACGGTACCGGGCAAAGCACCCTCGACGGCATCACGCGAGCCACCAACCTGCTTTGGGCCGGCAAAAAGGTCGTCGTGTGCGGCTACGGTTGGTGCGGACGTGGCGTCGCTTCCCGCGCTCGGGGTATGGGCGCGCAGGCCATCATCACCGAGGTCGACCCCATACGCGCGCTCGAAGCCGCCATGGACGGCCATCAGGTCATGCCAATTCAGGAAGCTTCCAAAGTCGGCGACATCTTCATCACTCTGACCGGCGGACTCAAAGCCATTAGCAAGGAAAATTTCAAGGTGATGAAGAACGGCGCCATCGTATCCAACAGTGGTCACTTCAACGTCGAGCTAGACATCGAAGGGCTCGCTGCTATCAGCAAATCACGGCGCACCGTCAAGCCTCTCGTCGAGGAGTTCGTCTTGCCGTCCGGCAACAGGGTCTTCCTCCTAGCCGAAGGGCGGCTCATCAACCTGGCCGCTGCCGAAGGCCATCCGTCGGCGGTTATGGACATGAGCTTCGCGAACCAGGCTCTGGCCACCGAACACCTCGTCAAAAACGGAAAGTCGCTTGAGCACCAGGTCTACCCTGTTCCGAAAGACATCGACAAGGAAGTTGGACGTCTCAAGCTCAAAGCCATGGGTATCGAGATCGACACACTCACAGCTGACCAGGCAAAGTACCTGGCAAGCTGGGAGATGGGTACGTAATACTCACAATTTAGAACGCGACTCTTCGAGAAAGGACCGACAATGCCAAGCAGCTTTTCAGCCTCACCTTCCTACCTGTTCACGTCCGAATCGGTGACCGAGGGGCACCCCGACAAACTGTGCGACCAGATATCGGACGCCGTCCTCGACGCCATCCTCGCCCAGGATTCCAGGGCCCGTGTGGCCTGCGAGGCGGCCACTACCACCGGCCTCGTCATGGTCATGGGCGAGATAACCACGAGCGCCTACGTAGACATCCAGGCCATCGTAAGGCACACCATACGTGATGCCGGGTACATTGACTCCAGCTATGGGTTCGACTACCAGTCCTGCGGCATCGCCGTCTCCATCCACGAGCAGTCTCACGACATCGCGCATGGTGTTGACCGCTCTGTGGAAGTCCGTGACAAGAAACAAAACGGCAACAACGAAATCGAGACGCTTGGTGCGGGCGACCAGGGGATGATGTTCGGCTTTGCCTGTAACGAAACTCCTGAGTTGATGCCCCTGCCCATTTCCCTGGCGCACAAGCTCACGCAAAGGCTAGCCGCTCTTCGTAAGGACCGTATCCTTCCCTACTTGCGACCCGACGGCAAATCGCAGGTCACCGTGGAATACTCCAACGGCGTGCCCAAGCGCGTAGATGCAGTCGTTCTCAGCACCCAGCACAACCCTGAGGTCAGTTCCACTGTCATCGAACGTGATCTCACTGTGGAAGTTGCCAAAGAAATCATTCCTGCGGAGTTGCTCGACAAAAAAACCAAGTTCTTTATAAACCCGTCGGGCAGGTTTGTCACCGGCGGCCCGGTTGGAGACGCCGGCCTCACAGGTCGCAAGATACTTGTGGACACCTACGGCGGTATGGCCCGCCACGGTGGCGGCGCGTTCTCCGGCAAGGACCCGTCGAAGGTCGACCGCTCCGCCGCGTACGCGACGCGCTACGTCGCCAAAAACCTAGTGACAGCCGGAATTGCCGACCGAGTAGAGATTCAAGTCTCCTACGCCATCGGCATGGCCAGGCCTGTTTCTGTTTCCATCGAGACGTACGAAACAGGGAAAATCTCTGATGACCGCATCGTCGAACTCATCAACAAGCACTTCGACCTGCGACCCGGAGCCATCATCCGCGACCTCGACCTGCGCCGCCCCATCTACAAGCAGACCGCCGCATACGGCCACTTCGGCCGTACCGATGTGGAACTGCCCTGGGAGCGCACTGACAAGGCCGCCGACATACGACGCGACGCGTTCGTGACCGCGGCGGATAAGAAGAAGGGCAAAGCTGCCTCGTAGTCCTGTAAGCTCTTTCTAAGAAAACAACGG
>JAQBWG010000027.1 GCA_027625225.1 Chloroflexota bacterium
GCCTTTTTATTTCGCGCTTGTGTATTTATGTGAAAACTGAGTAAAACACGCCCACAATGAGACCGAATTGTAAGTGGAGCATGAAAAACCCCACTCTGGTCATCATCGGAGAGTTCTTAACAAACATGCCTGGGTCAGCCAATTCACCCTTCTTCATAAGCGGGTGCATCATACCGACCATACCCATACCCATTCCGACAGCAACCCAATGAACTGCACCGAACAGGATACCCCAAGCTGCTAGTGCAGACTCCAGTCCAAAGGCGTTGTAAATCGCCGTGTGGATGATTGCCCACACGATTCCCATACCCACGTGCACCATCGCGCCGATAGCGTACGCCGGCATCTTACTCGGCGTCATCATGCTTCCGAGCATATAAAGAATGTCCATGGTCATTTGCTTGGGCATCATGGCTCTGCCCATGTATAGCAAGGCAGTCATGATTGCCGTTGCGATAAGTCCTGCCCCAATGGCAGCTCCGATACTGTAATCCATACGATGTACTCCTCTTAGTGAACCTACCAAGCCTGCGTGGGAACGGTAAACGGTCTCAGTGAATTTACAGGCTTGTCACAACAATTGGATGAGGAGTTATTGAATTCGATGCAAAGTAGCTTGGGCGCTAGTAGATTTCTATCCAGCGCTCCGCATGGTCCGCCAGATTTCGCGCAGACCTGGCCTCCGTCCATACAACAGCAAAAACGTTCGGAATGCTCGCGCCGACAGAAGCGTGGCACCTGTCGCGGCCACTACAAGCACCACAGCACTCCCCAGGATGTCCCACCAGGGAATCGTTGTCGCAGACATCCTGAGCATCACAGTAACCGGAGCTGTGATGGGCACGAAGGTAAATATCCTTGCCAACACGCCATTGGGTTCGTTGATGATAAGCGAGATAAGCACCAGAGGAATTGCAGCTGCGAACGTCGCGAACCCGCCTACCTGACCGCCTTCTTGCGGCGATGTGGCGATTGCCCCGACCCCGACCAGCAACGCAGCGTACAGGAAATAGCCGAGTATGAAAAAAAGCGCTCCCAATGCCAACGATTCCGGAGCGATAACGATGTCGCTGGGCAGTGGCAACACCGAGCTGGCCAGGGTTGCCAGCAGCCAGGCCGCGGTAAGCCAAATAGCGATTTGCACAATGCCCGCCGCACCCAGTCCAAGTATTTTCCCCGACATCAACGTCGTAGGCGACACCGATGAAAACAGCACCTCGATGGTACGGGTCTGCTTTTCTTCGGTGATGCTTTGTACCAGGAAGCCGGACGTCATACCGATGGCAACTAGCAACATAATGGAAAACAGATACGGCACAAGGAATCTCGAAAGCTCGTCCCGCTCTTCCGGCGCTATCTCCCCACCCGAATCGAAGCGTACTGTGTGCACAAAGGCAGGCGCCTGCACCCTCACCGCCACATCCGGCGGCACCTCGTCCGCAACAAGTGCTTGGATAAGCAATGTATTCAAAATTGCAGGAGCAAAGTTGTCTTCCGAGAAAATAGCGCTGCTTGATCGCTTGTACCGAACGATGCTGCCCGTCTCCACGTAATCGGGTGGAACTACGTAATACGCCTCGATAATCCCATCAAGCAGGTCGGTCTTGGCTTTCTCCAAATCAACATACGGTTCTAGGGGAATCTCCGCCGGTATCTCCATCGGCAGCTTGCCCCACTGGTCCACATACCCCACCAGGCTCGGGTCGTCATCGGCTACCGCTGCTATTAAACGTCCAACCAAAATCACAACGACCCCGACGGCTGGAAGCAACGCCGTGGTTATCCAAAACATCCTGCGGCTCATTACTGCCCGGAGTTCGAACTGGAAGATGACGGCTATCTTATTCACGACCGTTTCTCCCATCGCGTGCCACACGCAAGAACACCTCATGCAGACTAGGCATCGAAACCTCGAAATGACGGATGGCTCCACCCAGTTGCACCATATCCACCAGCACCGATTCGGGGGCCACACCGTCAACCAGGTACGCCTCAACGGTCTGCCCTCTATCTTCCCAGCGTGAAACCCCTCGTACCCGTTCCCGCGGTCCGTCCCAGGCGACGAACACCGAGTTGTTTCGGTATCCCTGCTTCACTTCGGAGACCGGGCCGTACAGAACCGCTCGGCCGTGATTAATCATCAACACCCGGTCGCATAGCTCTTCGACGTTATTCATCTGATGAGTGGAAAATATCACAGCGGTGCCCTGCTTCTGTAGCCCCAGCACCAACTCCTTGAGCTTCTCGGTGTTCACCGGGTCGAGACCTGAAAACGGCTCGTCCAAGATAACCAGTTCCGGTTTATGAACAATCGTCGCCCCGAACTGGATAAGCTGGCCCATACCTCTGCTCAGTTCGGATACCTTCTTTTGCGCGTGCTCCCCCATACCGATAAGTTCCAGTGTCTCCTGCGTCCGCTGCCGCGCCTCTGAAGCACTCAAGCCTTTGAGCCTGCCCAGATAGACAAGCACATCGAACACCTTCGCCTGTTTATACAGGCCGCGCTCCTCTGGAAGATAGCCGATGCGACTCCACGACTCCTCGCTGAAGGGTTTATCGAACATAGTTACGGAGCCGGTATCGGGCTGGATGATACGCAGCGTCATGCGAATCGTTGTCGTCTTGCCTGCACCGTTCGGACCGATAAGGCCGAACACCTCTCCTCTCAAAACGGAAAAGTCCATATCCTGCACGATTTGCGTCGTCCCGTACGTTTTTGAAAGTCCCGAAACGTTCAACGCCTCAGCAGGCATATGTATCCCTTGCCTTCTCGTAGTCTTCGTACGTGTTCAAGTCGAGACGGCCCTGGGGGTCGTTGATATGTAACGCGTCAACCTCGCCCTCATGCGCTCGGAACACTGCGCGCAACCCTTCCGTCTCCTCCGAGATGCTCTCCATCTCGTCACGCAAAGTCGCCGAGAAGATAACAGGGTGACCGCCGCGGCCTTGATAGCGGGGTGAGGTTATAACCGAGTTCTTGGTGATGTGCGAATGAACAACCAGCGCGATGAGGTCGGCAGATCTGGGCTGGTCAACAGCAAGCAGAGCTATGGCATCGGCATCCAGAGACACAGCACCCAGGCCTGCTTTGATGGATGTCGTTTTACCCGACTTATAGTCTGGATTAACCACATAGCTGGCTCTCAGCATCTCGATATGTGGCAAAATGGCTTCGGCCTGATGGCCGAGCACGACGATTACTTCGTCTATACCGGCCTGAAGAAGATTCGCCACCTGATATTCGATAAGCGTAACCCCGCACCACGGCAAAAGCGGTTTAGGCTGTCCCATTCGGGTGGACTCGCCAGCAGCGGTCAGAATCGCAGAGAATCCGGGCATCGCTTACCCGGCGGCGGCGAGGGGCTCCTTAGCCTTTGCCTCGATACGGGCGATTTGGTGCTCGTCGAGCTTCATGGGCACGCCGGTTCCACCCAGACGGAACATCAGCATCTCGGCGACAATACTCACCGCGATTTCCTCCGGCGTACGGGCATGGATGTCCAGCCCCACCGGAGAGCGAATCTCACGGATGCGCTCGCTCGAAAGGCCCATCTTGAC
Organism: Chloroflexota bacterium; assembly: GCA_027625225.1. GTDB lineage: Bacteria > Chloroflexota > Dehalococcoidia > Lucifugimonadales > VGZR01 > VGZR01. The sequence continues at coordinate 3,559 of JAQBWG010000027.1, forward strand.
CAAATCCTCGTAAATCAAAATCGTCTTGCGCTTACTGCCCAGCAGACCCACATACTTCGCGGGCGTCTTCGCGGCCGCGGCCAGCGCCACATTGTCGTAGCGGTGCCCCCGCGTCGCGATGATGATAAACGTATTCGCGTTAACCGGAATCTCCGCCATCGCCTCATCCGGATTCTTCACCACTGTCATCTCCGCCTCTGGGAAGCGTGTCGGATTGGCAAACTCCTCGCGGTCGTCGGTCACGTACACATGGAAGCCCACCGTCTTCGCCAGCGGCGCGATGGCCTTCGAAACATGTCCTCCGCCAACTAGCACAATCTTCGGCGGCGTAGTGTATGCCTCGACGAAATAGTCCGTACCACCCTCCGACTTCAGGTACTCGCTCTTGCCCAACACCATCAGTTCACGGGCCTTCTTCGCGGCAGCCGCGTCCAAATCGGGTGAACCCAGCGTCCCCTCCGTCGAACCGTCGTCCCGAACGAACAGTTTCGTGCCCACCGGCGCTTCCGTGTCGCTGCCTGGCTGGATGATTGAGGCCAGCGCGACCGCGCCACCCTTGCCGGAGTAGGCATCCGCTATTTCTTCGGCATGAGAAAGAAAATCCTTCGGTTCATAAACAGGGTCAATGAGGAAATACATCGTCCCGCCGCACACCAAACCATCTTCTGCGGCCAGTTCCTCGTTCAAGTGGTACTCACGATATTCCGAGGGGCCTCCGCGCTTCATCAGTTCTTTGGCCGCGAACCAGATGTCGCCCTCCACACAACCGCCGCCCAGCGTACCCACGCCCGTTCCATCCTCGCGCACCAGCAACTTTGCGCCCGGCTTTTGTGGCGTCGAACCCTTGGTATGCACCACAGTTGCCACCACCGCGCGTTTTCCCTTACCGAACTGATTTACTGCTTCGTCGAAAACGTCTCTCATGGCTCACCTCGGAGGGATTTTACCCTCATGCACTAGCGTACCAAGCCGTCCATGCTTATACAACTTCGATGATGACTTCGATATCACAGGTTCAATATATGGCGGAGATGTCGGCTCGGGCGTGTCGGCCCTACCAATACCAGATTCAACCGCTCAGTACGCAACAAATCTTTCGTTACTCGGTGAACCTCGCCTATCGCCACCGCCTCCAAATCCTTCACCACATCGTCCGTCTCTTTTACGCGACTCAGCAAGACTTCCTGAGCGCCAAACCAGTATGCAACCGCTCTACTATCTTCCATCCGAAGCATCATACGGCCTGCAGACAGCCTGCGCGCCTTTTCCAACTCTTCCTCGGTGATTCCTTCCTTCGCCCTCACAATTTCGTCAATAATTGCTTCGGCTGCGCGCTCTACCTGCTTGGGCTGCACACCTGCATTTACCACAAACATCCCGCAATCGCGAAAGTGAGTCGAATCACTGTGTACCTCGTATGCCAGACCCAATCGTTCACGAATCTCCAAAAACAACCTGCTACTCATCCCCTCCCCCAGTACGATATTGAACAGATCCAGTGCATATCTATCTGCATGATCCGCGGGCAGACCATACAATGCAACCGCAAGGTTCATCTGCTCGGTTTCACGATGCTCGAACTGAACCTGCGGTTTAACCTGCGACCCTGTGAATTTTTCCGGCTCAGGCGATACACCCTCGCGCCAGTCTCCAAACAGCTTTTCGGCCAATTCGACAACCCGCCCATGGTCTACATTTCCCGCCACACTGACCACAATGCTGGAAGCCGGGTAGTTCGTCTCCATATAATCCAGCATTTGCTTCCGGGTGATATCGTTGACAGTCTCCTTCGTGCCGCCCACTTCGCGACCAAGCGGGTGGTCATTCCAAAGCATTTGATTTGTAAGCACCTCCACCCGGTACTCCGGGTGGTCCGCAATCATCCCCAGTTCTTCTATGATGACCGGACGCTCTTTCTGAATCTCCGCTTCCGCGAAAACTGAATTCCTTAGCATATCCGCGAGTAGGTCGAGACCTTCTTCAAAATATGACAACGGTACCTTGCACCAGTAACACGTGTACTCGTGATCCGTCTCCGCGTTAAGTATTCCCCCCACTCCTTCGATAGGCCCGCTGATATCCTTCGGTTCGGGCCGCCGGTTCGTCCCCTTGAACACCATGTGCTCAATGAAATGTGAAATGCCCCCTACCGCCGCCTTTTCGTTTCGCGACCCGGTTCCCACGAATACGCAGATAGACGCAGATTGGGTATGAGGCATCCGGCTTGAGATAACCCGGATACCGTTGCTTAACGTCGTTCTCGAATACGTTTCGTGAATTTCTGTTGTAGCCGCACTCATTGGGTAGTCCTGATAATTAAGGTATTCGGATGCTCACGCATGACGCCTCGCATCGCAGAGAATCACGAACAGGCGAAACGCAACTACGGGCGTGTGAGCGTATCACAGCCCCTCAGGGCACACAATTGAGTCAACACGGCGAATTCCACCCCTATATCTCCTAAGAGTTCAGAAAAGTTCGTGCTATACAATGGATACATGCAACAGGAACGTACCTAACGCGTGACAGAAACTCACTACGACTATGACATGCTGGTCATCGGCTCAGGCCCCGCCGGGCAGCGGGCGGCTATTCAGGCCGCTAAAATCGGCAACCGCGTCGCCATAATCGAGCGGAAGTCCGTGGTCGGCGGCGCCTGCATTAACACCGGCACCATACCCAGCAAGGCGCTCCGCGAGTCGGTGATGTACCTGACGGGGTACCGCCTGCGCTCCATCTACGGCGCATCCTACTCCGTCAAGCAAGACATCACTATGCAGGACTTGATGTTCCGCGCCCAGCACGTCATCCGTAACGAGATAGACGTAACCCGTTCGCAACTCATGCGAAACGGTGTTGACCTCCTGAATGCCAGTGCCTCGTTCGTAGACGCCCACACCCTGCGCCTCGAATTCGTGGATGATTCCGCCACCCGCAACTTCACCGCGGCCAACATCGTGATAGCCACCGGCTCCGGTTCAGAAGTCGTGGCAGACGTCTCCTCGGACATGAAGCGGACCTATTTCCCCGAAGACGTGCTGGAGATGGAAAAGCTGCCTCGCACGATGGCCATCGTCGGTGCGGGCGTTATCGGATGTGAATACGCCAGTATCTTCGCCGCACTGGGGATGCGCATCACACTCATAGACAAACGCGACCGCATCCTTGCCTTTGCCGACGAGGAAATTGTGGAATCGCTTACCTATCACCTCCGCCAAAACCGTGTGACTATGCGCCTGGGCGAAACGGTCGCCGGCCTGCAGAACGTCAATGGCCTCAAAGGTGAAGGGGTGGTCATCGACACTACCAGCGGCAAACAAATCTCGGCGGAAGCGGTGCTCTACTGTGCCGGTCGCTCCGGACAAATCTATAGCCTGAACCTCGACGCGGCGGGAGTCAAAGCTGACCACAAAGGCAGAATCAAGGTCAACGAGCACTACCAAACCGACGCCCCGAACATCTATGCCGTCGGCGACGTTATAGGATTCCCGGCGTTGGCCTCGACGTCCATGGAGCAGGGCCGCCTGGCCGCCTGCCACGCCTTCGGCGTCGAAGCCAAATCCGTCCCTGCCCTTTTCCCCTACGGCATCTACGCCATACCCGAGATTTCCATGGTCGGCCGCAATGAAGAAGAATTGACCGAAGAAGGCGTTCCTTACGAGATAGGCAAAGCCTTCTATCGGGAAATCGCCCGCGGCCACATCATCGGCGACACCACCGGCCTGCTCAAACTCATCTTTCACCTGGAGACCCGAAAGCTTCTCGGTGTACACATCATCGGTGAGGGCGCCAGCGACCTCGTCCACATCGGCCAGGCCGTCATGTCGTTTGATGGAACGGTTGACTACTTCGTAGACACCGTCTTCAATTACCCGACCTTGGCCGAATGCTACAAAACCGCCGCACTCGACGGCATCAACCGCCTCCGCAAATAACCCTACTCCGCCGCTTCCTCAGCCCTTCGTTCCTCTTCCAGTGCTGCGATTGACTTCACCACCTTCAACCATTCCATAATCCAGGGTAGAGCCAGTCCCAACCCAACGATAAGAACGCCGTAGCCAAGGATTTGCCAGTCCATACTCGCGAACATCGCCAGAGAAAACAAAATGCCCAGCACTGCCGTCGCGGGTATGCCCCCTACACTCAGCGGAACCCGAAATCCTCTTGAATGGTTTGGTTTCTTGAATCGGAGTCGAATCAACGCCGCATTCACCATCACAAACGCCCCGATGGTCGCGAAGTTGGTCATCTGGGCCACCGTCTCGATGTCACCCGGCAAGATGAATATGATAGTAATTCCCACTGCCACGAGCGTGGCCACCCACGGTGTTGCCCGTACCTTCAATATGCGACTCAAAACCTGCGGCAAACTGCCCCCGACGGACATCCCGTACAGCATTCTGGATCCGGTCAGCAACATGAACAACGCCGTGTTTGCCGTCGCGAATAACGCAATATAGCCGATGACCCTGGCCACGCTGGCATTCGCGGCAACCTCCACAACGTCCGAAAGTGGCGCATCCGAAGCATTCAATTCTTGCCACCCCAGAACGCTCACGCTGGAAAACCCAACCAGTACATACAGCACCGTCGTGATAACAATCGCACCCAGAATAGCCAGTGGCATCGTCCTGCTCGGGTTCTTCGCCTCCTCGCTCAGTGTCGCCAGTTGCTCAAAGCCTGTATAGGCGAAAAACAGTAGGGTCGCCGCCCTGAAAACATCCAATAACCCTTTCGGTATTTCCAAATACGCACCCTCACCCAGATGGGGTGCGGAGAACGCGATAACTATGACAAGCCCACCCACCTCAAGAAGCGTAAATATCACACCCACCCACACCGCTTCTTTCACACCGAAGATGAGCAACGCCCCGCTGACCAGCACCAATCCAATGGCAATAGGAACGATGGGCGTATCCACGAACGACGTCAGATAGCCCGCGAATCCGATGGCCACCGCAGCCGACGCGATAAGCGTAGCGAAGATGATGAACCAGCCGGTTATGAATCCGGCACGCACCCCGAACGCACGCCTGGAATATTCGTACGATGCGCCCGCCTTCGGGTACATCGAAGAAAGCTCGGCATAGCTCAAGCCGGTAAACGTAGCTGCCAACGCACCGATAAGAAACGACACCCATATCGCACCACCCGCCATTCCCGCCGCCCTGCCGATAATGACGTAGATGCCGGCGCCTACGATGATGCCCACACCGGTCGTCGTCAATTCGAACAGCCCCAGCCGCCGCTTCAGTTGCGCGTTAGAACTCATACTTCTATTGTCTATCCAGTTGACGCATCTGTGAACACCCAAACCCCGTACAATACATAGAGAACTTAATCCTTTGGCAGCACCTGCAAACCTACGGTAAAATCTCGGCACCCCGTTTGGAAAGGAATCCCATGCTCAAGAAACTCGGAAGGCTCACAGAAATAAAACAAGACAGGGAAGGGCAGTCCGCCCCACCCGGCCAATACCTAACCAAGAAGTTCCCCGTCCTCACCTTCGGCCCAACGCCCAAAATCGATCTCAAAGACTGGAAGTTCAAGGTTTCCGGCTTGGTCGAAAAGGAATTCGAGCTGGACTGGAAACAGTTCACCGGCCTGCCCAAGCTGACGCTCGACGCCGAATTTCACTGCGTGACCCAGTGGAGCAAGCTGGAGAACACCTGGGAAGGCATCGCGTACCGTGAGTTGGTAAAGCTCATCAAAGTAAAGCCAGAAGCGAAATACGCTATGGTTCACTGCTACGGCGGCTATTCGACAAACGTTTCGCTGGAAGTTCTGGACGACGACGATGTGCTATTCGCATACCGGCACGACGGCGAAGACCTTCCGGCTGAGCACGGCGGCCCCATGCGGTTGGTGGTGCCGAAACGGTACGGGTGGAAAAGCGCGAAGTGGGTGAACGGCATCGAGTTCATGGAGAAGGACAAGCCGGGGTTCTGGGAAGCGCGTGGATATCACATGGAAGGCGACCCGTGGAAAGAGGAGCGGTTCTGGGACGATTTGTAAATGATGTCCCGAAAGGGCCTGTTTTAGCTACGAAACCGTGTGCCCTCTGCCTTGAAAATGATGCCTCTCAGGATGTCCTAGAGTGGCAAAAAGATGTCCTCGGAATGCCGGGAAGATGACTTATAAAACAAAGGGGCCACCCAATGGGCGGCCCCTTTGTTTTATAAGACGAGGGTGCGTTACGCTGCGGCGTGCTGTTTGGCTTTGGCCGCGGGCTCTGCATTTGTATGCACTTTTACCGTTGCAGCATGGACGACCTCTTTGAGGTTGACCATGTATCCGCACATGAGGCACTCACGATAGGTGCCGTACATGTCCGTATTGAGGTGCATGTCGCCTTTGCATCGGGGGCAGCTCTTGAATTTAACCATTTCCTTTTCTCCTCTGTCGCCGGTTCCGCTTCTTTTTGAGATAGCGTTCCAACGAAATGTGCTTCGATTATCTGACTCCAACACTATGTTGTGAACCGATTTTCTCCGATATATAGTATTTATTTCTGTGATACTAGTGTGCCTTTCGTTGACTTTCCGTATCTATCACTACGTTAGACGCCTTTAAGGCAGATTCGGTTCCATCTCCGGTACTTTCGATTTTCGTATAATATCAGTTGACTCGACTCGTATCAAGTTATACACTAACTCTATAACGAATAAATACTGGAGTCAGGCAACCTCTGTGAGGTACCGTTTTTCACAATCTGAAGGGCCGTCAGGAATTACAACGCAACAGTTCTTCCAGCGGTTAGCGTCGCACTTGAACGCGCATGAGGACGATGACGCCGAGGCCGAAGGTGTCTACATCATCAGTGTGGCTGCGCGCATCCTTGAGATGCACCCGCAGACGCTCCGTAAGTACGAGCGTGTGGGTCTTATCTCGCCGTTCAGGACGGTGGGTGTGCGGCGGCTGTACTCGGACGAGGATATCGCCCGGCTACGGCTCATCAAGCATCTGGTAGGAGACCTTGGGCTGAATCTGGCGGGCGTGCAATTGGTGCTGGACGTGTTCAACGAACTTTTGGCTCTGCGTTCAAAGACAATTGAACTCGAAGGCACCGATTTGAACGCGCACCTGCGGAAATCTCTTGATACCCTGTTTACTTTACTTTATACCGGCCAGACGGAGCCGGACGACGATACGGATTAGGAGGAAGAGCGGGGGATGACTGATAACGAGAACGTCGAATCAACGCCACAGGGCGACGAAGCGGCACAACAACAAGGCGTCGCGCGCGAAGAGGCGACACCGGAGCAACTGCTAGACGAAGCGTTGCGGGAGAAGGAACAGTTCCGGGCCCTTAGCCAACGCGTGCAGGCAGACCTAACGAACTACAAACGCCACGTCGCTGAGGAGCAACTGGAGTCGCGAAAATATGCCACGTCTTCAGTCCTCATGAAGGTGCTGGGCGTAGCTGACGACTTCCAGCGGGGGATGGAGAACATCCCTGAAGGCTCCGTATCGGCCTCGTGGCTGGAGGGTCTGAAGCTGGTCGAGCGAAACTTCGAGAATATGCTGAAGTCCGAAGGGGTCACCCGCATCGAGGCGGAGGGAAAGCCCTACGACCCCAGGGAACAGGAAGCCCTATTCTTCGTAGAGACGGACAAAATAGCCCCGGGCAATGTGGTAGACATCGTGCGGCAGGGCTACCGATTACACGACCGCATCTTGAGAGCAGCTCAGGTGACGGTCGCGAAACAACCAACGCAATCAGAACAGCCGGCCGCAGAGCCGGACAGGAGTGAGGAAAATGCCTAAGATTTTAGGAATAGACCTGGGCACGACGAACTCGTGCATGGCAATCATCGAGGGTGGAGAGCCCGAGGTGGTGGAAAACAGTGAAGGTTCACGCATCACGCCATCGGTGGTAGCAATCAATCCCAAGAACAGCGAACGCTATGTGGGAATGACGGCCAAACGCCAGGGCGTGACCAATCCGGAGAACACGGTCTTCTCGGTGAAGCGGTTCATGGGTAAGAAGTTCAAGGACGAAAGCGTGCAGCGCGATACCAAGCAGGTGCCGTACAAAGTCGAAGCGCACAGCAACGGCGACGCGCACGTGAAGATGGGCGACAAAACCTATGCGCCGCCCGAGATTTCGGCCATGATTCTACAGAAGATGAAGCAGGACGCCGAGGCGAAGCTGGGCGAGACGATTACCCAGGCGGTCATCACCGTGCCCGCGTACTTCGACGATAGCCAGCGCAACGCAACCAAAGACGCGGGGCGCATCGCGGGACTGGAAGTGCTGCG
>JAQBWG010000028.1 GCA_027625225.1 Chloroflexota bacterium
CAGAACGACCAGCGCGGTTTGTGGGTATGCAGGCGTGAGGGCGGCCCCGTGTTCATGCCCACACCTGTGCTCGGCATCCAGGCCACGCCGGAATCTTAACTCGACGAAGTCATCCCCAGCCCAACGCCCCCGTTTCCCAAAACTCCTGCACCAGAACCATAAGGTTCGTCCGGTACGTTCGTCAGTGCTGTCTACTTGATGCGTGTTCTATGCCGAATACCTAAATTGCTTGCCTAAGCGGTTTTGATTGCTATAATGCGGCGCACGTAACACGCAACTCTGCTCGAATCGCAAGCGGTTGGCAGGTGGTGCTTCGACGACGGAAACGGGGAGGCGGCCCTCGGGCAGACCATGAAACCGTTGACCACGCCAAGGCTGGTCTTGAAAAGACTCGCCGACGATTGGCGACTCATGTTATCTATATTCGTGGGCATCCTCGTGGCGGCCACTTTGGTTGCTGGCGCGCCCGTATACATGCGTGCACTCGAACGCCTGGCCGTGAACACGGCTATCGATCGAACTCCGGCTACCACCCTCAACCTCCATATTTTCGCGCCTAATATCTCGCTTAACCGCCAGGGGGTGACAGCCACACAGGAGAGGATGGAAGCCGCGATTGCGGAGAATATCCCCGAAATCTACCTCGGTCAGCGCCGGTTCCTTCGCAGCGATAATTTCCTCGCCGGGCTCCCATACAGCCCGCTAAATAGGGAAGCAAGAAGCACCTTCGCATCGCAAGCCTATGTTCAGTACATGTCTGAACTCGAAGATAATATCCGTTTCATCGATGGCCGGATGGCTACCGACACAATCATCACCGGCCCTGACCGAACTGTTATCGAAGTGATACTTGGCGCTCCGTCTCTTTTGGTTTTCTTCCTTGAGGTAGGCGACGAGGTCGAAATCACCCCGTTCCTGGCGCATCCGGGACGGGTGTACGCAAAGGTGGTGGGTATCTTCGAGCCTATCGACCCGGTGTCCGAGTACTGGCGCAACAACTCCAACATCTTTCTACGACCGGAGCCTGTCACGGCAGTGCCGGAGACCGGCGTTCTCGTGAATCCGGACGAACGCCCTTTGCCCTTCTTCACCACCCAAACGGTGTTGGTAGACGGCGTAGGCTCATCATTTTCCGGTAGCCTCATCAACTCCACCTGGTCTATCAGGATTGATAAGGAAAAGCTGAAGGCCTGGTCGATATCCGAAACGCGCGACCGTCTCGATACGTTCGATGTGGAAATCACAGACGCGCTCCCAGGCTCCATCGTACTCTCGGGCATTGGCAACCTGTTCGGCGACTACGAACAGCGCAGTCTGTTTTCCAGCATCCCTTTGCTGCTGTTGCTCGCGCTCATGGTGGTCACCGTACTGTATTACCTGCTGATGATGGTTTCGTACCTTGTGCAGAACCGTGAAGCGGACATTACCCGCCTCAAGACTCGGGGTATCAATAGCTGGCAGGTGTTTCGCATCTATGGTGCGGAGAGCTTCATCCTGACCGCAGTAGCGGTAGTAATAGCACCGCTGCTCGCCACGCTCCTGGTGTCGGTATCCGGCTATCTGCCGTACTTCACCGACATCACCGGCGGTGGCCGACTACCGGCCAGGATTGAGATGTCTTCGTTCACGATTTCATTGATTCTGGGGCTGGTCTGCCTGGTGATTTACATCTTGCCCGGCGTTATAAGTGCGCGGTCGGGACTGATTACCCATCGTCTGCGTTCCTCCCGCCCACCGACCACACCTGTATTTCAACGATACTATCTGGACGTGGCTCTCATTATCCTGGGGGGACTGGTCTTCTGGGAGCTGTACTCGCGAGGAAATCTCGCCTCGGGAGGTCTGTTCACCGGCGTCCAGGTGAACGAAACGCTGCTCTTGGCGCCCATCCTGTTCCTTGCCGCCGTTGCGCTGGTATTCATGCGATTCTTCCCGCTTCTCGTAGAGTACTTCGGCGGAGAGTCCATGAGACTGCTCAATCTGGTGGTCGTGGCCGTTGTCGTCATTCTCTCCGTTGGTTTCGGCATACGCGAGTTTCTTGACGAATCCAGTTTCGGATGGACGGGTTCTGCGGTTATCGCGCTCGGGCTTGGTGGGGCTTACTATTTGACTCAACGGGTCAAAGGCAAAAACTTTCGCGTCGCCGGTCTGCTGGCGCAGGCGGGTCTGGTTGCGGCGTATATCTACCTGGAGCCGCTGCAACGGGACGACATGTTCTTTTCTGTGAAAATCGCTGCCATCGCTATCGTTCCTGCACAGCTTCTTTTCATGAGCCTGCGAACATTCATGTCGAGGGCGCCGGTATGGGTTTCGGTCGGCATGTGGCAGATGGCCCGCAATCCGCTGCAGTACAGTTGGCTTATCCTGCTGTTGGTGCTGGTGACCGGCCTGGGGGTGCTTGCTACCACCGTAGGCGGTACGCTCGACCGCAGCCACGTCGACCGCATCAGTTATCAGACCGGTACCGATATCCGCGTAGCCAACATCCCGGGTGATATCGCCCGCGGCACCGTGGCGTTGAAAGAGCGGTACCAGACCATCCCCGGCGTTACGTCGCTCATGCTGGGGATGCGAACGACAGGGTCTATCGGTGGTGGTGGTGGTGGCGGTTCGCAGTTCGAGCTTCTGGGAGTAGAGGCCGATACGTTCCCTTATAAGTCGTGGTACAGGGAAGATTTCTCCGAGCGCACACTACCGGTCATCATGCGGTCGATTCAAAGCGCGCCGGGAACGGATATCGTGACGCTGCCGGACGACGCGACCGAAATAGGCATGTACGTCAAGCCAAGCCAGCAGCTTCCCAACGTGTTCTTATGGGTCGCACTCGAAGACCGTTTGGGCTCCGTTTCCACCCTTACGCTCGGCCCCATCGGCGCCGACCAGTGGCATCTGATGCGAAGAAATATCCCCGATACGCTGGAAAGACCTATACGTTTACTATCTGTTCAGATGTACGAACCGGCATTCGGCCCCACAGGTACGGCCGGTACCTTGCTCATAGATGACATACACACTGTTGTTGACGGCAACGTCGTTCCGCTGGACGACTTTGAGAGCGGTTCGCGCTGGATACCTATCATCACTTCAGTTATCTCTTCCGATTCAATCCAGCTGCAATCCTCGGACGTCTTTTCCGGGAACCGATCGGGCATCTTTACCTTCGGTAAGGACACGGCTAACGGAATACGTGGCTTGTACTACAGTTCCACCGGAGGTCCCATTCCGGCGATTGTAAGCACATCGTTCACCGAGCGTACGGGGGCAAAGGTCGGCGACGTCGTCGTCGTGAGGCTTATGGGTGGGCTGATGCCTATACGAATCACTGATGCACTCGAATATTTCCCGACTCTCAATCCCAGAAATTCGCCGTTCGTTGTGGTAGATATGGAAACCATGCTCAGACAGTTGCGTCTCCTGAGCCCTACATCGAAACCATCTCCCAACGAAATGTTCCTCTCACACGCACCGGGAGCCGAAGACACCGTCGTCACTGCGTTGTTGGATGGGCTCGGACGTGTGCAGCCTATCCGATTGTTCGTGAGGGAATCTGAACTGGAAGCAATCCGGATTGACCCACTTATCACCGCTGGATGGAAGGCGATGGTCATCCTCGCGTTGTTTGTGATTGTCCTTACCGCCGGACTCGGCTACATCACGTATCTGTTGTCTTTCTCAGGTCGCAGCCGCATTCAGATGGGTGCATTGCAAACGCTCGGAATTTCATCCAGGCAACTGCTAGGCCTCTTGTCCATCGAGCACCTGGTTATCGCAGGGTTTGGCCTCGGTTTGGGAACATGGGCCGGGTTCGAAATGAGCAGAATCATGATCCAATCGGTAGCCGTCACGGAAAGCGGTGCACAGGTGATTCCGCCTTTCATTCTTATGACCAACTGGTCGTTCCTCGGGCCGATCTACATCGTACTGACGGCCATCTTCCTTACCGCCGTGGCTGTACTGCATCACGGCGTAACCCACATCAACCTGCACACCGTCTCGCGGGCGGAGGCCGTCTAAGCCATGGATCGTATCGCAGCCGCTTGGATAATGGTCATCAAGCGTGCGCTTGCACACTGGCGGCTGCTTTCGGCTGTCGTTATCGGCGTTCTTCTTGCCTGCGCCATCATGGCCGGCACCACAATCTACTTCGAATCGCTGCGTGAACTCGCCCTCAGGAAAACCATTGAACAGCAGGCACCCACTGACCTTGACATCGTAGTCGGGGCAGACCGCGGCCCCACGACTCGCGCGGAACAGCAAAAGGTCGTCGCAGCGGTCGAACGGGAATCGGACGCCTGGCTTAGCTGGTTCGTTCACGAGCGCTTCCCGCTTGGGCGTTCAGCCACCTTTTTCGTGAGTGACCCCGGTCGGGAAGGAGCGGCGGGACAGGACAATCGCCGCGCCTACTTTTCTTATGCTCTGGACTTCGACGAACTGACCACCCTGGTCCATGGGGCCAAACCGAGCGGCCAGGCTGTACTCACCTCGCAGGGAGAACGCGCCATCGAAGTGCTTATCCCCGATACAGCCGCAGAACAGTACGGCATCGCTGTCGGCGACCGCTTCTCTGCGGTCCCATTCTGGAAGGACGACGCATCGCACGCCAACGTCATCGTGACCGGCATATTCCATCGTAGCGACCCTGCACACCCGCTGTGGACGGCCGACGCGCTCGTTTTGGAAGCGGCCACCGGCCTCTCGTTCGTTACAATGCCGTTCTACGTCTCCGAAGAGACTTTTTTCGATGTCCTGGGAACGACCTTCCGCGACATGGACAGCACCTACGCCTGGGTTCTTGACGTGAACACCGACACGCTCCATTCTGACAACGCCCTTGCAGCGGTCAGCTCTATCCGCACAGTACAGGAGAGCCTATCAAGCCAGCTTTTCAGCTATCGGCAGTTCACCGAACTTAACACCGTACTGACCGATTACGACGAGAGGCTTTTCTACACCAAACTCCCCATGATTATCGTGCTCATCCTCATCGCATTCGTCATCCTCTACTACGTCCTCACCCTCTCCTCGCTACTCGTCGAGCAACAACGCGGGGAAATCACCCTCCTGCGAAGCCGTGGTGCGGGCCCCGTACACCTCCTCACAGTATTCGCATTGGAGGGCGGCAGCATCGCGCTCATCGGCGGCATCTTCGGCCCTCTCATCGCATCGTCGGCCATCAGCCTCGCCGGGTACACACCCGCCTTCTCAGACCTAACCGGAGGCTCGGCGCTCAGCACCTCCATCTCCGGCATCTCCTACGCCATGAGCGCCATCGGAGGCTTATTCAGTTTCGGTGCATTGATGATTCCCGCGATTGGCATCGCCAGGTCGGGCGTCGCACAACAACGTCAGGAATCGTCGCGTCCGGGCGCACAGCCCTTTTATCAGCGTTACTACCTCGACGTACTGCTACTGGTATTCTCTATATTCTTATTCCGCCAGCTCACCGAGCAGGGCTCGTTCGTAGCCACCGAAGTATTCGGCGACCAAACCGTCAACCAGATGCTGCTGGCAGTTCCTGCCATTACCTTGCTAGCTGCGGCATTGGTGCTGTTGCGCCTATTTCCCATCCTTATGGAATTCATAAGCAAAATCTTTTCCCGTTGGATGCCTGCCGGACTCGTGCTCGCCATTTGGAACATGGCCCGCAATCCCACGCACTACGCCCGCCTCGCCTTGCTTCTCATCCTGACTGCCGGACTGGGTATCTTCGCGGCCAGCTTCGGCGGAACGCTCGAACGCAACTTCGAAGAGCGGGCGCTCTATCAGTCTGCCGGACACATTCGTGTGGACGGGCTCATAGTCAACAACTTCGGGGATACCGTGCCTATCGCCCCCGTATATGAAGCGATTGCGGGAGTAGATGGCGTGGCTCTCGCCTACAGCGGATTCGGGTACGACGCCTCCAAAATCACGGGGGAAGACTTCACCTTCCTTACCCTCGACAGCAACGCATCGGCCGACTTTATCTGGACGCGGTCCGACTTTGCCTCCAAGCCCATACCTGAAATGTTGCGGTCGCTTCCTTCGGTCACTATGCCGCAAGGAATAGACCTCCCCATCAACGCAACCTCCATAGGGATAAGCGTAAACCCGGATAGACCGCAATCTAGTGTTGTCGTCACCCTGCGGGCTATTGATGCGAACGAACGATGGTTTACCTACCGGCTGGGAGGGCTAACCAGCGCCGACTGGCAAACACTCGAAGGTTCCTTGGCTCCGGAACCCAGCAGATTTGGCAGAGTACGGCTCCGGCCCACCTACCCCCTCCGGCTTATGTCCGTGGCCATCATGCAGGCTGACGTACAGCGTGGCCTGCTACCCGGGTCCATCCTCCTTGATGACTTGTACGTCCGGACCGACACCGGCGAGACAGTTATGCTTGAAACGTTCGACTCCGTCGAAAGCTGGAATACCCTGCGTGTCACGCCCCAGGCGTTAACCGACACCATCGAAATGAATGGAGACAGCATCGGCGGTTCGGCGGGGTCTCTCAGGTTCTCCTGGTTCGAAGGGACCGCGCTAACCGCCCGTGGCGTATACCTCGGCCCTAAATTGGAGCCCCTGTCCATTCTCGTCAACGAGCAATTTGTCGGAGTGACAGGACATGACGAAGGCGACACATTCGATATGGTAGTCTCCAGTCAAAGGGTGCCGGTTCGAATCGCCGGAGTAATCGACTACTTCCCCCCCCTTGACACGGAAAACGAACTCGTCGTCATCGCAGACTTCCAGTCCACAATCATGTATGCCAACCTCGACCCGTCCGACTCGGAACTCCGGCCCAACCAGGCATGGCTGGCGAGTTCCTTAACCGGACCTGCTCGTACACAATTCGTTCAATCTCTCAAAGAAACCCCCTTCCCTGCGAGTGCCGTGTTCGACCTCCAGGAGCTGCAGGGACAGCAGGAGATCGACCCGCTCACCCGGGCTGGATGGCGCTCCCTGCTATTTATCGCGTTCGGCGCGGTGCTTATCCTGAGCTGCGTCGGATTCATCGTCCACGCCTACGTCTCCTTCCAGAACCGGAGAAGGCAGTTTGCCCTGCTACACACCATCGGCCTTTCGGCCCGGCAGCTCATCACCGTCGTCTTTATCGAACAGGCCTTTGTGGTTGCCGCAGGTATCGCCCTGGGAGGATGGATGGGAGGACGCCTCGGCGCCATCGTGATGCCCTTCTTCGCCAACGACGATAGAGGAAGCCAGGTGTTGCCGCCGTTCGTACTTCAGGTAGACTGGCCCATACTTCTGATAACCTACGGCATCATGGTCGGCGTGTTCACCCTCGCTACAATCGGCGTTATCATGTTCGCGCGCCGCATATCCGTTGCGCGAACGCTCAGATTGGGGGAACTGTAATCAACGTGACAACCGGATCAAGTTTCGGGCAACAACCGCACGTTATGTGCGAAGACCTGTTTAAGATTTACAAAATCGCCGACCTTGAGGTGGTGGCCTTACGGGGTCTCGACTTACGCGTGAACAGAGGCGAGGTGGTGGCTATCGTGGGCGCGAGCGGTAGCGGCAAAAGCACGCTGCTCACTATCCTCGCGGGCTACGATAACCCTTCCGCTGGCAAGATAGTGGTCGGAGACAAGGACCTTTTGCGCATGACCGTGCGTCAGATGGAAGAATACCGGCGCAGCGAGGTCGGATTCATCTGGCAACAGACCAGCCGGAACCTGTTTCCCTACCTCACGGCGGTCGAAAACGTCGAGTTGCCCATGATGCTCACCAACAGGTCGGACAGGCGCAAACGGGCCCTCGAACTGCTCGAACTGGTCGGCCTGGTCGAGCGCGCCAATCACACCCACGAACGACTGTCTGGCGGCGAGCAGCAGCGCGTGGCCATAGCCGTCGCCCTGGCCAACCAGCCACCCTTGTTGCTTGCGGACGAACCCACCGGCGAACTGGACGACTCCACCGCAAGTGAAATCCTCGACCTGTTCGGCTCCATCAACCAGGAGATGGGCACGACCATTCTCATCGTGACCCACGACCGCGATATCGCCTTCAAGGTCGGCCGCGTCGTCATGATTAAAGATGGGAAAATGGCTACCGAAATCAGGCGGAAGACCAGCTTCCAGAGCATCAGCAGTAAGGCCGACACTGCAGCGCTTCTGGAAGAGTTCGCCTTGGTGGATACCATGGGACGGATTCAGGTGCCCCGCGACCTGCTCGACAAGCTCAATATTAACGAAAGGGCCCGGCTCTCCATCGAGAACGGCTCGGTTGTCTTGAAACCGGACGATAAATCCTCATGACTGAAGCCATAGAAACACCCAGATATCAACGCCTGCTCGCAACCGAAGACCTGGTGCGGGAATACCATCTCGCAGGAGAAGACATTACCGCTCTCGACCATGTGAGCATGAATATCCTCCCTGGCCAGTTCATTGCCGTGGTAGGCCGCTCAGGCTCGGGGAAAACCACACTCCTGAATCTTCTCGCGGGTCTGGATAAACCTACCTCCGGACGGATACTGCTCGAAGAACGCAATATGTCCGATATGAGCGAACGTGAACTGACGGAAATCCGGCGCAAAAAGCTGGGGTTCGTGTTCCAATCCTTCGGACTATTGCCGCTGCTCTCCGCGTTCGAGAACGTCGAACTGCCTCTGCGAATTGCCGGGATGAATACCAAAGAGCGCGAACAGCGTACGAAGGACGCTCTCGAGGTCGTCGGCCTGTCCACGCGTTCGCACCACCGCCCGTACGAGCTTTCAGGCGGTGAGCAGCAGCGGGTTGCCATCGCCCGCGCGTTCGTCCATAAACCGGTGCTCATCCTCGCGGACGAGCCGACCGGCGAGTTGGACTCCGTCAACGCCTACAGCATCTTTGGGCTATTCAAAGAAATGGTACGCAACCAGGGCATCAGCGTGGTCGCCGCGACACACGACTCCACGTTGTTGGCGATGGCCGACCAGGTACTCGAACTTCACGACGGCAAGCTGGCCGAAAGAGAGCACGAGACGTTCCGCTACCGGGACTGATTCCTAACCCTTCACGCCCACCAGCTTCGCTGTTACCAGCACCCGCTGGTCGTATACCCACCGTGGATAGCACGTCACCAGAGTGATTGTCGTCGCATCGGAATCGTACAGTCGTAAATCATCCCGATGCACTATCTCCGTCGAAACCACCTGGTATAGGAACTCGCGCTCACCGCTCGATAACGTCACATACACCGGGTCTTCGCCCGTTTGCACATACCGTCGTAACTGCTCTGCAAGACGGGGCAGACTGCGGAACACATTTCCCTCGCCCTGTATCGGGCTTTCCAAGTGTCCGAAATACCAGCCGTTGCCCTGCTCTCCAGCGTTGGGAGTTTCTGGGATGTGGCCTACGACAAACTTTGGCGTCTCATATGCCTGGCTGTCACCCAAATCTATAACAGCCAGTTCACGAATCTCCGAAGCAACGCCGATAGACGGAATAGCGATGCGGTCGGCGCGTATATGAGCTTCGGGGATATAGGAATCGGCGCGCCGGAATCCTTCCGGCAGACCATCGCTTTGACGCACGTCGGAGCCGGTCCATAAAGGGTTGCTCCAGTACTTCGGGCTTACATCCGAGCCCGGCAACGCGGCTTGATATCGTGCCGCCAGAGTGTTATTTGATAGTGAGGATGCTTGAGTATCGCTTCCGGTAGGAACCGACACGTTCAAAGCATCGGACTTCGTGCTTGCATAGGCTTTATACCCGTAGAAGAGACCCGCTGCCAGAAACAAAAGCAAGCCGGAGGCCAGCAAGAGCAGTCCAAAAAGCCGGGTATCAACACCTCGAAGGTAGTTTCCCATGCTTCCAGCGTCGCATGCGCACGCCTGCAAGTAAAGGAATTTCGCGACAACATATTCAGCTATGCTTCATAGCTGAGAAAGTGTGCGAGGAAAAAGAACGCTAGCTGAGGTTAGCGCATGCGCGGAGCGTGGGACGCCCCGCTGGTGATGGGTTCGTTGATGAACACGTCCCCGTTACGAATCTTGATGTTGAACCCGCAGTCGGGATTGCTGCACACCCAGGCCTTGTAATGGATGGGCGCGCCCTGACTGCCGAAATCCGACAGGGGTAACAGGTTGCCCGTTTCACATTTCTGACAATGGGGCCACGTTTGCTCTGCCAATACATCCTCCTCTAGCTCCGCCGCCCAGGACTTGGAGCGCGGCAAGTATATACCGTAACGGCGCTGTCCATCAAGGGATTGACGACTTTCAGCCGGTAAACGGTATGTTTGCGAGGGTTTCGTAACGGGCGCCGTCGGGATGAAGTTCGCTGCGCATAAGGCTGACGGAGCCGACGGTGAAGCCGTTCTTGACGGGTTCCCAGGTTGAGAGGTGGAGGTCGGCAGCGCGCTGGCGGTCTTTCGTTTTTACGCGGTCGTTGAGCCGGGCGAGGGCGAGGTGCGGCTGGAACTTTTTCATCTCACGGGCGAAACCGAGCGGCTCCATGGAGGTGTCTATAGACTGATGGAGGCGGTTGAGGACAGCGGTGTTTCCGGCGACGCCGATCCAGAGGACGCGGGCGGATTCCGGCGAAGGGAAGGTTCCGGCTTCGGATAGTTTGAGCGTGAGGGGCCGGAATGGCTTGGTAGACTGGCGGAGGGCTTCTTCGATGTCACCGGCCCGGGTGTCGGGGATTTCGCCGAGGAATTTGAGGGTGAGGTGGATGCCTTCGGGGCGGACGGTGCGGAGGCCGTGGATGGCTGTTTTATCGAGTTCGTCAATCTGGGTGGCGAGGATTTCGCGGATTTCGACGGGGAGGTTTATGGCGATGAAGGCGCGCATGAAATGTTGTCTCTATTTGGCCGTTTTAGCTTGGTTTTATGATGCCCCGGCACACGGCATAGCAGTGCGGGGCAGGCTTTTGATGATGCCTGTATGAGTGCCTATTATGGGGGAAGGGGATGCCGGATGCTAGCGGAAAGATGCCCAGGTGCACAGGGTTTTAGCGGGGCAGCCGGTTGGGATAAGGGTTGTAGTTGCAAGTGCAACAAAAAATAAGACAGGGATATGGATGGGAAACAGGGGCTAGGACAGATTGAGGAGGTTGGCGGCGTTGCCGCCGAGGATGGCGCTTTTGGCGGTGTCGGGGAGGCTGGATTCGTCGAGGTGGGCGCGGAGGCGGCTGTGGGGCAGGAGGGGGTAGTCGCTGCCGAGGAGGATTTTGTCGGGGCCGATGACGGTGGAGACGGTCTTGAAGACGCGGGAGTCGTAGAGGTAGGGCGAGGCGGCGGTGTCGACGTACACGTTCTTGAACACTTTGCCTATCTCGGGCATGAGGGCGTAGAAGGGCAGGCCGCCGCCCCAATGGGCGAGGATGAAGGTGATGTCGGGGTGGTTATCGATAAGTTTTACGACGCGCTCAGGGGTGGTCTTTCCCTTTCCAACGTAGCTGTGGCCGACGGGCTCGGAGGTGTGGGTGGTGACGATGAGGTTGTGCTTGCGGGCGACTTCCATGAGGGGCTTTAGCACGGCGGCATCGGTGACGCTGAAGTTCTGGGTATCGGGGTGGAGTTCGCCGATGCCTTTTATGCCCTGCTTGGCGCAGCGTTCGGCCTCATAGGCGGCTATCTGACCCCATAGGGGGTTTACGCCGGCGAAGCCGACGAGCTTGCCGGGGTT
>JAQBWG010000029.1 GCA_027625225.1 Chloroflexota bacterium
TCATCGACCCGGCGACGGTCGGCTGGGGCGGAACGTCTCTGGTGCTGGGCAAACTCAGCGGCAGAGCGGGGCTCCGCTCACGGCTGGAAGACCTGGGGTATCGCCTTACCAAGGATGACCTCAACACGGTATTCGAGGACTTTAAGAACCTGGCGGATCGCAAGCGCGAGGTGACGGACGCCGACCTGGAAACACTTATGGCGAGCCAACGGCGGACGGTGTCCGAGCCGTCGGTGTATACGCTGGAGCACATTCAAGTTTCGAGCGGCAACCACGAGATTCCGACGGCCACGGTGAAGCTCAAGACTCCGGACGGCCAGTCAATCACCGACGCGGCGACGGGCACAGGGCCGGTGGACGCGGTGTACAAGGCCATCAACCGGATGGTGGGCGTGCCGAACAAGCTGACCGAGTTCGCGGTGAATTCGGTGACCGAAGGCATCGATGCCCTGGGCAGCGTGACCATCCGCATCGAGCAGGACGGCGAGGTGTATGTGGGCCGGGGTTCGGACACGGACATCATCGTGGCCAGCGCAAAGGCGTACATGCATGCGCTGAACCGCCTGCTAGCCATCACCGGCCACACAACAACACAGACAACTACAACAACCAAGGCTGGTGACGGCTAACCCGCGCATAACGCAAAGAGTACGAGAAGAGGGGCCGTTTCCAGTCAGAAACGGCCCCTCTTCTTTATATCCAAACTTTTACGCGAAGGACAACGACGATGAACAAGATACTGGTTACGGGTGCATCGGGACAGATAGGCTCAGAACTTGTACCCGCTCTACGGGCGAAGTACAGCGATGAGAACGTCATCGCAGGCTGGCGCAGGAAGCCGCTCACCGACGAGGTCGCCGTGGGAGGGCCTTCGGTGCATATAGATGTGACGAACAGGGCTGAAGTGGAGAAGGTGGTGAAGTCCATCAAGCCGGACTACATCTACCACCTTAGCTCGATACTGTCGGCCTCGGCGGAACTGAACCGGCAGGCGGCGTACGCGGTGAACTTCGAGGGTGTGTTCAACGTGCTGGAGGCTGCGGTGGCGAACAAGACGGCGCGGGTGGTGATTCCCAGCTCCATCGGGGCGTTCGGGCCGGAGACGCCCCGCATCGCCCCCAACGACACGATTCAGAAGCCGACGGGGTTGTACGGGATCTCGAAGGTGTTCGGTGAGCTGATGGGCAACTACTACTATTCGGCGACCGGCGTGGACGTTCGCGGAGTGCGGCTGCCGGGTATCATCAGCTGGAAGGTGGAGCCGGCGGCGGGGACGACGGACTATGCGGTGGCCATCTTCTACGGGGCGATTCTGGAGTGCCGGTACACGTGCTATCTGGGTCCGGACACACGGCTGCCGATGATGTACATGCCGGACGCGGTGAACTCGCTCATCGGGGTGGCGGAGGCCGACCTGGGTGATTCGAGGCATCGTGCGGACTTCAACGTAAATGCGGTAAGCTTTACGCCGTCGGAGCTGGCAGCGGTCATCAAGAAGCGGATGCCGGAGTTCGAGATGACGTATGAGGTAGACCCGCTGCGGCAGGCCATCGCCGATTCGTGGCCGGACGCGCTGGACGACAGCGTGGCGCGCGAGGAGTGGGGGTGGAGTCCGCAGTTCGAACTTGCGACAATGGTAGAGGACATGTTTACCAACCTGACCAAGAAACTAAAGGGGTAACAAAACCAGTGGCGCCAAAAACGATGTTCGAGAAAATCTGGGACGCCCATGTGGTCCACGAGGAGGCGGGGCAACCCTCGGTTCTGTACGTTGACCTGCACCTGGTGCACGAGGTGACGTCGCCACAGGCGTTCGAGGGGTTGCGCCTGGCCGGACGTAAGGTGCGGCGACCAGACCTGGTGGTGGCGACGGCGGACCATAACACGCCGACGTGGGAACTGACGAAGCCGGTCACCGACCCCATCGCCAAGCAACAACTCGACACCCTGAGCGAGAACTGTAAGGAGTTCGGCATCACTCTCTACGACCGGTTCAGCCCGCTGCAGGGCATTGTCCACGTCATCGCGCCGGAGCAGGGACACACGCAGCCGGGGAAGGTCATCGTGTGCGGAGACAGCCATACGTCCACGCACGGGGCGTTCGGAGCGTTCGCTCTGGGTATCGGGACGTCGGAAGTGGAGCATGTGCTGGCGACGCAGACGCTGCGCCAGTCGAAGCCGAAGACAATGGAGGTACACGTGGACGGGCCTCTGCCGTTCGGGGTGACCGCCAAAGACCTGATTCTGGCTATCATCGGCAAAATAGGGGTGAGCGGCGGACGAGGCCACGTTATCGAGTACACGGGCGAGGGCATCCGGCAGCTTTCGATGGAGGGCCGGATGACGGTGTGCAATATGTCCATCGAGGGCGGTGCCCGCGCAGGCATGATTGCGCCGGACGATACGACGTTCGAGTACATGCGGGGGCGAGCCCATGTTCCGCAGAGCGATGAGTTCGACAAGGCGGTCGAGGAGTGGCGCAAACTGACCACTGACCCCGGCGCGACGTACGACGAACGGGTGGTCATCGAGGCGGCAAAGCTGGAGCCGTTCGTGACCTGGGGGACGAATCCGGGCATGGTCGCACCGATTACGGGCCGGGTGCCGAACCCGTCCGCGCTGGACGACCCCGCGGAGCGTCAAGCAACCGAGCGGGCGCTGGAGTACATGGCGCTTGAAGCGGATACACCGATGGAAAGCATTTCCATTGACCGGGTGTTTTTAGGCTCGTGCACCACCTCGCGCATCGAGGACTTGCGGGCGGCGGCCACCCTGGTCGAGGGCAAGAAGGTGAGCGACCAGGTGTACGCGATGGTGGTGCCAGGATCGGCGGCGGTGAAGAAGCAGGCGGAAGAAGAAGGGCTGGACCGCATATTTGCGGATGCAGGGTTCGACTGGCGGGTGGCGGGCTGCTCGATGTGCCTGGGGATGAACCCGGACATACTGAAGCCGGGCGAACGGTGCGCTTCGACGTCCAATCGCAATTTTGAGGGCCGTCAGGGGAAGGGCGGCCGCACACACCTGGTCAGCCCCCAGATGGCTGCTGCCGCGGCGATTGAGGGCCATCTCGTGGACATACGGAGGTGGAAGCAATGAAAGAATTGCATACTGAAATTGAAATCAACGCTCCGGCACAGAAAGTGTGGCAAGTCCTGACCGACTTCGAGTCGTTCCCGCAATGGAATCCGTTCATCACCAAGGCTGTCTGGAAGGCAGAAAAGGGAGCAAGGCTTTCGGTGACGTTACAGGGCATGACCATCGGCCCTACCGTGCTGAAGGCTGATGCAGGCAAAGAGTTACGATGGCGCGGGCAGGTCGGGATGCCGGGCATCTTCGACGGGGAACACCACTTCATCCTCAGCGAAACGGCTGCCGGCAAGACGAAGTTCGTGCACGGTGAACGGTTCACGGGGGTGCTGGTGCCGGTCATGGGGCTGTTCGGGGTGCTGAAGAAGGCCGAGGCCGGATTTCTGGAGATGAACGAGGCGCTAAAAGCACGCGCGGAAGGGGCATAGCAACATGCAGCCATTCGTAAAACTGACGGGCGTTGTAGCGCCGATGGACCGTATCAACGTGGATACCGATCAGATTATCCCCAAGCAGTTCCTGAAGCGCATCGAGCGGACGGGGTTCGGACAGTACCTGTTCTTCGACTGGAGGTTCCTGGCGGACGGTTCGCCGAACCCGGAGTTCGAGTTGAACAAGTCGGGGTACGAGAAGGCAACCGTTCTGGTCGCAGGCCGCAACTTCGGGTCAGGTTCGTCGCGCGAGCACGCGCCGTGGGCGCTGCTGGACTACGGGTTCCGGTGCGTCATCGCGCCGAGTTTCGCGGACATCTTTTACAACAACTGCTTCCAAAATGGCATCCTGCCAGTGGTGTTGCCCGAGGATACAGTCAAACGCATCATCGCGAACGCAGAGGCCGAACCGGGGTATGCGCTGACGGTAGACCTGGAGCAGAAGCGGGTGTGGGACAACGCCGAGGGTGTGGTTGCAACGTTCGATTTAGACGAGTTCCGGCGTCATTCGCTGCTCAACGGGCTGGATGACATCGGCCTGACGCTTCAGAGCGGGGCAGACATCGAGGCGTTCGAGGCGCGGCGCAGCAAGCACGGGGGTGTTCTGGGCACTGTTTAGTCGGGTGATACGGCTTGCCTTCGTCTTAGTCTCTGTACTCGCGGCCACTGTGGTGCTCGCTGCGGCATGCGGCGATGCGCGGTCCGCGCCAACACAATCTATCCAGAACCCCACGGCAACGGGAGTCACGCAGACCGTTTCGCCGATGGCGACCCTGATTAGGCCCACCTCAACGCTTATCCCCGCTACGCCTACCGCAACACCGCGTCCCGCTGAACAGCTCCCGACGCCCATCATGGTGCCGCTGGAGGAGCCGCTCATCGGGCCACAGACGGTGGACTTTTTTATCGAGCATGGCTCGCAGGTGCGCTACACGCTGGATGGGAGCGCACCGACGGCAACGACGGGGCTGGTTTACGGCGGGTCGTTCGAGTTGAGCGAGTCGGTGACCATCAAGGCTATCGCGGTGCTGGACGGCTGGCTGGATTCGGACGTGGTGGAGTACGAGCTAAACATTTATTCGTCGTTCGTGGAGAACACCGAGCCTTTGCAGTTGAGTGGCGACGACGTATTGGAAATCGCTGACACCTACTACATCATGGCGAACGACATTCTGCTGTCAGACAACGCGACACTCATCATCCGCGACTCGACTCTGTTCTACAAAGAAGACCACGCGTTTCAGTACGGACTGACGGCGACGGGCAACAGCAAGGTTATCTTCAGCGACTCGCGGCTCTTCACAGCGTGCACCGGCTCGCTGAACTGGCATATCGCCGACGACGCGGTGATGAACGCCTCCAACATCGTGATGCCGACGTGCAACATCTGGACTCTGGTGAGCGGGCATGGCACCGCCAATGTGGACAACTGGGACCTGTACGGCGGTACGACGTGCGACAACGCCACACTGGACATCTCGAACTCGCGCGACATGGAGTTGGAGCTGTGCTTCCCTCAGAACGCGGTGGTGGACGCGGTGCTGCCGACCGAGATAGACGAGTTCGTGATTCCACAGCCAATCGACCAGAACGTGAACTTCACGGTGCGGGTCACCGACTCGACAGTAGACGGCTGGGGCGTGGGGGTGCCGCCCGGGAGCGACATCACGATTCGGGACACCCCGGCGGTGACTATCAGTGTCACAATGGGCTTCCCGTGGACGGGAGAGACCGTGGTGCTGGACGGTCTGGCGAAAAAACTGTACGAAGACCAGACTTGGGAGATAGTAGACGCCAAGCTGCGGCTTGTGAACACGAGGACGTACGGCTGGGAGCCGAACGTTTTCGGGAACGACAACACGATGATTATCCGGAATAGTGACTACTCCGGTAACTCGGTGAACAGCTCGAACGGGAAATACGTGGTGGAGAACAGCACGACGGGATTAATGATGTCGTTCGAGTCCGTCGAAATGACCATTAGCGGCTCCACTATAATCGGTGATGTGATCGCATCGCAGAACTCGGTCATCACGCTTGTAGACTCGGTTGTGGGACGTCCCCAGAGGCCTGACGAGGATGACCCGGTTCCCTACGGCAATGTCATCGCCAGGGACAACGGAACGGTCATCCTCATCAACACCAGGGTGTGGGGCGAGATACGCGAACAGGGCGACGGAAAGGTTGTCGTAGCGGATCAGGCCGCTCCGTAGTTTCCTGACTAGCCTACGCCAATCATTACGTCACGCGACTTAGAGCCATCACTGGGGCCGACCACGCCCTTGTCCTCAAGTTCGTCCATGAGACGCGCGGCGCGCGGGTAGCCGATGCGCAGGCGTCGTTGTAGTAGCGACGTAGACAGCTTTTTCTGCGAACGGGCCATATCTACAGCCTTGTCGAACAGCTCATCTCCATCGTTGTCGTCATCCTCGTCGTCTGCGCCAAGCACTTCATTGGAAGGTGAGGACAGATCCAGCTGCGGAACGTGCGGCCAGCTCGCCGATTTCCAGAACTTGACCAGGTCTTCGACCTCGCTATCGGAGAGGAAGGCGCCCTGGATGCGGCTGGGCCTGGAGGCGTCGAGAGGCGCGTAGAGCATATCTCCGCGACCAAGCAGCTTTTCAGCGCCGGCCGAGTCGAGAATGGTGCGCGAGTCTATCTGGGATGTCACGCCAAAGCTGATGCGGCTTGGGAAGTTGGCTTTGATAAGTCCGGTAACAACGTCCACAGACGGTCGCTGGGTGGCAACAACGAGGTGTATACCGGTGGCGCGGCCAAGCTGGGCGAGTCGGCACAGGGAGTGCTCGACGTCGAAGGCGGCGGTCATCATGAGGTCGGCCAGTTCGTCTATGACCACGACGAGGTAGGGCATACGGGCGCGGGCCTTCTTGTTATACGTGTCAATGTTACGGACGCCCTGCTCTTCGAACGCGCGATAGCGGTTCAGCATCTCACGAATCATGCCTTTGAGCAGGCCGACGACCTGGTCGGAATCAACCACGACGGGCTGCAGCAGGTGAGGGATGCCGTTATAGGGCGTCAACTCGACACGCTTCGGGTCGATAAGAAGCAATCGCAGTTCGGAGGGCGACTTTTCGATGATGAGGCTGGATACGATTGTATTGAGGCAGACGCTCTTGCCGCTGCCGGTCGCTCCTGCGACCAACAGATGCGGCATCCTTGACAGGTCTGCTACTGCAACTTCACCGCCGCTACCTTTGCCGAGCACGACGGGAAGCGGTGCCTTTTGGCGCAGCTTTTTGAATTCTTCGCTTTCCATGCCCGCACGCAGGGTGACCAGGTCGGGCTTAGGATTAGGCACCTCAATGCCCACCAGGGATTTACCGAGGACGGGTGTTTCGATACGAATCGAAGGGGTTTTGAGGGCGAGGGCGAGATCTTTTTCGCGTGCCAGGATACTGTCCACGCGCACCCTCATCTTGGTCTCGACGCGCTCTTTCACCGACTTGCCGGACTTGTCGAGAACAGGGTTGCCATGTTTATCCTGCACAGCCGCCTGTTTGTACTTGCGAATCCAGCCGGGGTTGAGGCCGTACATGGTGACAGTGGGGCCGGGGCGAATCTGTCCGACCTCTACCTCTACACCGTAGTCTCCAAGGGTTGTACGGATGGTCTCGGCAGTGTCCACCATCTGCTCCTCGCTGATACCCTTTACCTGGGCGTCATGAAGGAGTTCCTTGGGCGGCTTTGCCCACTTGCTGGCCATGTTGTCGGTGAGAGGCATGGCAGTGAGACGGGTACCGGGCAGTTCGAGTTGCTCGGCTTTGGTTGGAATCGTGTCTTCTTCATCAAAATCTTCTTCGAGGCTGTCGTCGAGGTCTATATCTTCGTCCTCGAAATCCTCGTCTTCTTCAATCTCTGCTTCAGGGCGGTCCTGGGCGGCTTCGGCAGCAGCCTGTATTTCCGACCAGTACTTGTTGAATTTTGCGCTTGTAGTCGCTACTTCGGGGACTGCTGCTTCCATCTCTATTTCTTCCGAGGCTTCTTGCGGCTCTTCGTCCGCTTCATCTTCATCGTTCCCGAAATCTGTTTCGGATTTGAGGGAGGCCACCCGGGCCTTGAGGTCACGCGACCATCTCTCCAATACATCCATATCTTCTTTTACATCACCAGGCTTTACAGGGGCCTGGGTAATCGCTACAAGCTCTTCGGTAGGCACGGTGGGGTCGTCGTCGAAGTGGCCTCCGAAGTAGGTACGGGTGGATGGCCTTTTGGAGTTACGCAGAAGCAGCCGGCGAAGGCGGAGCTTGAACAACCGGGCTGTGAGCATGGTGAAAAGATATGCGGTGAACACTCCCCGGGAGACGTTGGAGCCGGAGTTTTGAAGAAATTGGCCCGACCGCGTCGGGGCCGCTACAAGAATAGTAAGAACGAATAAGGCGAACGCCCGGAGAACCCCAGCCCAAAACACCGGGCCGATGATAGTTTCCCCTATCCAGCCGCTGAGAGATACCGAGCCTTCAAGGCTGAATTGCCCGAGAATCCCTTCTGCGGGACGGAAAAAGGCCATAACCGCAAGAGAGAAAGCAAGGAATCCGACGGTACTGATCCATAGGCGAAGGTTTGTGAGCCATGACGCCCAGCCGGTCGCCCGCCAAATGGGTCGCCAGCGAGCCAGCACGCGCAGGACGAGTAACCACACGACCACTGAGATTAGTCCCAGACCAAGAGCGGAAAGCACTTCCTCTCTTGTGTACTCGAACCAGTAAAGCACGGTGTCGCGCTTCCAATAGGCGATGGCGGCGGCGGCGAGCAGTGCAGCGAAGGCTGCCAGAACGAGTTTAGGCCATGAAATAAGGCCCGGTTCTTGACGGCGGACGGCCTGCTCTGCGGTGACGTTGCTTGCTGTGCTGGAACGTATCATCCCTTACCCTATGCTCCTCTAGGCCAAGACTCTATTCTTTCTGCAAAAGTTCCGGAAAGGGATGGGAATATCATCCTATGCCTTCATGTGAACTTACATAAAGGCGGTTCCGGTATTCCGCAGTCGCTCTCCTGCGAAAAGGGCTAGAGCCTGTCTATGAGTGTGAGGACTGAGGGCCTCTGCCGGGATTCCTTGTACAGGATGTCCGAGACGGCGGAGGTTACATCGGCCTTCACCTTGGACAAATCTACGTTATGACCAGCATGTCGGTCTAGGAGAGAATATACCTTTTCTAAGACTTTTTTAAACAATTCTTCCGATTCGGCGTTAGAAGTAAATCCGAACGAGTCCAGTTTTGGTTCGCCCACCGGCTCACCTGTCTCGCGATCGAGGGTTATGGATATTGCGACGACCCCATCGCGGGAGAGACGTGCGCGCTCGTCGAGCAGCTTACGTCCGCCCTTCCATATCCGCTGGCCGTCCACGAATACGTAGTCCGCCGGGACCGAATCCACTATCCGGCCTCTATCTTCGGACAGTTCCAGTACATCGCCGTCCTCAAGAACGAACGCGTTGTCTTCATCAACGCCCAGCGAAACGGCGAGCTCGGCATGTGCAATGAGGTGCCGGTATTCGCCATGCACAGGCACGAAGAACTTGGGCCGTATGAGGTTCAACATCATCTTCAGTTCTTCGCGGGCCGCATGCCCATGCACGTGCACCATCGCCGTCCGGCTATGAAGTACGTGTGCGCCCTGACGAAATAGGTTGTCTATGGTCTTGGCAACCACCGTTTCGTTGCCTGGGATGGGCGATGCCGAGATGACGACCAGGTCGCCCCGTTGGACTTCGAGGTCTTTGTATTCGCCCTTGGCCATCCGCACCAGCACTGAGGTGGGCTCCCCCTGGCTGCCAGTCGCCAGCACTATCACTTTGTTGAGCGGGAGCTTCCTGGCTTCGCTCAGACTTATGAGAATATCCGACGGGGCAGACAAATACCCCATGCTCATGGCCATTTTGAGGTTCTCGCTCATACTTCTGCCCGCGACGGTCACCTTGCGGTCGTAGCGTACGGCTGCATCCAGAACGTGCTGCATGCGGGCGATAAGCGAGGCGAAGGTGGCGACGATAACGCGGCCTTCCGCTTCCCGAATTACCTGGTCGAGGGTCTCGCCGACCACCTGCTCGGAGGGCGTGTACCCCTCCACTTCGGCGTACGTCGAATCGGCGCACAGAAGCAATACCCCTTCGGAGGCTATTCGGGCAAGTTGAACAAAGTCGGTAGGCTTGCCGTCTGTGGGTGTATGGTCAATCTTGAAGTCGCCGGTGTGAATGATGGTGCCCACCGGCGTGGTGAGAGCAATGCCCATGGCGTCGGGAATAGAGTGACACACTCGAAAGAACTCGACACGGAAGGCGCCTATTTTGAACGGCTGATACGGTTCGATGACGTTGAGGCGGGAGTCTTTGAGCACCCCGCGTTCCCGAAGCTTCACGGTTATTAGTCCATGCGTGAGGCGCGAGGCATACAGCGGCGCATCGAGTTCGGGCAGCACGTAGGGCAACGCGCCGGTATGGTCTTCGTGGCCGTGGGTTATGAGGACGGCCTTAACTTTCTTTTTATTCTTCTTGAGGTACGAGATGTCAGGGATAACAAAATCAATTCCTGGCATGTTTTCTTCGGGGAAAAGGACGCCCGCGTCTATGACGACAATCTCGTCGCCGTACTCGACGGCCATCATGTTGCGGCCTATCTCGCCGAGGCCGCCCAAGGGGATTATGCGAACTTTATTTTTTGCCATAACGCGCTTGCCTTCTATGATACCCTTCGGCGCGTATCTTTTGTTCACTCATTTGGAGGATTTTGATGAAGTTCATTTTCATTTATCCAAACATGCCCGGATATTGCGACGTGTCGAAAGCTGCGGATACGGTTGAGGAGGCGGAGCAGGCCGGTTTCGACACTCTGCTTCACTGGGATCACTACGGCCTTCCCAGCGGCCCCGAAACCCTGGATTGCTGGCTGTTCCTCTCATACATGGCCGCGCGGACGTCGCGCATCCGGCTCGGCACATGCGTGACGCCCATCCCGTTCCGGCCACCAGCACAACTCGCGAAAATTGTCTCAACACTGGACGTTGCCTCGGGCGGACGGGTCATACTCGGCGTGGGCGCAGGGTGGCACCAGCCCGAGTTCGATGCGTACAGCCAGTGGGACAGGGACGGCATCCGTGTTTCAAAAACCATTGAGGGCGTCCGTCTGATGCTGCGGCTATGGCAAGAAGAAAAGGTGGACTTCGAGGGCGAATTCTACCGGTCTATCGCCGGCGAACTGGAACCAAAAACCGTCCAAAAACCTCACCCGAAACTGTGGTTCGGAGTGCAGGGCCCGAAGATGCTGCGGTTCGCAGCAGAGGTCGGCCATGGCTGGATTCCCACTTTGATTTCGCCCGAGGTCTACAAAACCAAGATGGACATCCTGAAGGGCCATCGCAAAGAGATGGGGATCACTGCGCCTTTCGAGGGCGGGCTTCAGTTGTTCAACGCACCCGCAGACGACGTGGACAACCTGACCTATTACAACAACACGACCGATCCCAAGAAATACTTGCAGGCCATCGACGAATACGGCGCCGCCGGATGCGACTACATGGGCATCGTGTGGTCGTTCCCAGTCGAAGACGGGGTTTCCCGCGTGAAATGGTTCCAGCGCGAGGTTATGTCCCGGGTCAGTTAGTTACTTCAGGTCGGACAGGGCCGGTATAACTTCGTTGACCAGAAGGGTCATGGACTTCAGCCACTTGTCGCGCGGCTCCCACTCGTGGTGCATCGCCAGCACCGAGCCGAATCCACCTACATCCTGATGTAGTTTGCGTAGCTTCGCGGCAACGTCGTCGGGCGACCCCACGACCCAGATGTTATCCACCATGTATTCAGCGGTCACGTCGTCGTCTGACATGTCCGGATCGAGCTTCACGATTTTCAGATAGTTATATTTCTTCAGAACCGGATGGACATATCCGTGCCAGTCGCGCGCCAGTGTCCCGTTCAGCGCTTCCTCGCGCGCCTGTTCGGTGGTGTCTGCGATGTACACGTCGCGGGCGATGCGCCACGACGACCGGCTGGCTTTGTGGCCGCCCTTTTTCGCGCCTTGCTCATAGGCTTCCCAGTGGGTCTTA